>JAGVVX010000013.1 GCA_018304565.1 Candidatus Aenigmatarchaeota archaeon | reverse complement strand
AAAATTGCCGGCAAAATGCAGGTAAGCATCCCTTGCCGCAGCGGAGTCTTCATAAGGCACAACCTTCATGAGCCGCAGCATGCCGTGCGCGTATTTTCCCATAAGCTCTGAGGTCTGCCTTGCTACATGCGGCCTTCTAAGCGTCATGAGCGCTTTTGTGTTTGGCGAGGCAGGATTCCACACAAAACCGTCTACGTAAGGACCAAGGTGCACCAGAAGAGTTTTCATCTCCTCCGTGGCGGTCTCTACAGCTTTTTCGTCGGAAAGCGGCAGGCCGCAGATGTTTGCGTAGACCACAGGATGCGGGCCCATCCTCTGCCTGAAAGCTTCCAGCGCCCCTCTTGCGTAAACCAGCCCTTTGCTAGGGAAGCCCTGCGCGTTGTAAATATCTTCCGTTCTTGCGTCTGCAGCAACCCTTGGCTTTCTGTTCCCCTCTCTTTCAGGAACAACAATCGTTCCCGTTTCCTGGAAGCCGAAGACGTATGAAAACGCTTCCAGGGCATCGCCGTTCTTGTCCATGCCTGCGGCCGTGCCGAAAGGCGACATCCTCTTTCCGTTCAGTGTAATCATGATGTCTTCGGGAGCCTTGAAAAAGCCCGCATAATGCCTGGACCGCAGGATTCCCAGAACATCCGGATCATTGAGAAGGTTCAGTGCATACTCGTGAACAGCTTCCGGATCCCCGCGGTTTCTCCTGTAAAGTTCCCGTCTTACAAGATGCCTGAATACCCACGGATGATCCATGCCGAGTTCGAACAAAAACCTTTCTGCGCGGTTCAGCGGCATCTTTTCTTTCCTGATTTCAACAAATTTATATCTATTTCCAATTACGCGTGTAATTGCAGTGCGGACTTTCTTTGAGCATCTCTACAGGGCTGTCCTTTTTATTTATTTGGCCTACAATTATATCCAATGAGATTCGCCCACATGTCTGACGTGCACCTCGGTGTATGGAGCAATCATCCAGAGCTCAAGGAGCTTTCAGTTCAGGCATTTGAACAGGCTATTGACAGATGCATTGCCGAGCAATTAGATTTCATAGTCATTGCCGGGGATCTTTTTGACACTTCCCTGCCCCCGATTGACATACTGAAGCGGGCGGCCGCAAAGTTCCGGCAATGCAAGGAAGCTGGACTAAGAATTTATGCAGTTCCGGGATCACATGATTTCTCGCCTACCGGGAAAACTATGCTTGGCGTCCTTGAGGAATCCGGCCTCATGACAAACGTTGCAAGGAGCGAGGAAGCAGACGGCAAAACGCGGCTAATCATGCACAGGGACAAAAGCGGCGCCCTGATTTGCGGCATTGGGGGTAAAAAAGGCGCGCTGGAAGATTCAGATTTCGAGAACCTTGAAAGGGAATACGACGAGAAGGGCTTCAAGATATTCATCTTCCATTCTGCAATCAGCGAGTACAGACCGCCGCACCTGAAAGACATGAGGGCCGTGTCGCTGCAAAAGCTACCGCTTGACTTCGATTATTATGCTGCAGGCCACATTCATATGAAACACATTGACGAAGAAAGTCGTGTTTTCTTCCCGGGTTCTGTTTTCCCCTGCGACTTCGACGAGCTTGAAAAGAACCAGTGCGGCTTTTACATCGTCGATGAAAAAGTGAATTACGAGTGGATAAGAACTACATCATTCGGTATCGTCATGATAAAGCTCTCGGTTGACGGCATGAGCGTCAGCGATGTGGAAGAGCATATCCTTGGAAAGATTGAAAAAGAAAACCTGGAGAACAGCATATTGATGCTCAAGCTTGAAGGCGTTCTGAACGGCAAGCAAAGCGACATAAACTTCAAGGCGGTTTCAAATAAAGCCCTGGAGAAAGGCGCAATCTCTGTCAAAAGAAGCGTTCACATAACATCTAATGAATTAGGCGGGATTGCAGTCAAGCCGAATACTAGCATTGAACTGCTTGAGAAAGAGGTCGTAAAAGACCACAAGCCGCAGAAGAGCCTTTTTCAGCTGCCGCCGGATAAAGAGGAGAAGCTTGTATTTGACCTGATGAATCTCTTCAAAGACGAGAAACAGGAAGACGAAGCGACTTACGTCTTTGAGGAGCGCGTCAGGCAAAACGCCAAGAAAGTATTGGGGATTTGATCCATGCTGCTCAAGACACTGCAGCTAAAGAACATCCGCAGCTACACCGACGAGTCTGTAGAGTTTCCTGAAGGCTCGCTGCTTCTTGCAGGCGACATAGGCTGCGGCAAATCAACTATACTTCTTGCCATAGACTTTGCTTTATTCGGGCTTTCAAGAAGCGAGCTGGAAGGCACCGATCTTCTGAGGCACGGAAAAAGCTTTGGGTCTGTAGAGCTTGAATTCATGCTTGACGGGAAGGCCTGCAAGATAAAAAGAACGCTGAAAAGGTCAAACAACAGCATAGTTCAGGATTCAGGCCAGCTTGTTGTCGACAACCGGCCGTTCAACGGAACTGCAACTGAGCTAAAGGCAAAGATGCTTGAAATGCTCGGTTATCCGATGGAATTCCTGAAGAAAAATAAGCCTGTCTTCCGTTACACTGTCTACACGCCGCAGGAACAAATGAAACAAATACTGCTGTCCCCTGACAGGCTGGAAATACTGCGAAAGATATTCAACATCGACAAGTACGGCCAGATAAAAAACAATTCCAAACTGTTTATTGCTGAACTGAGAGCGATGAAGCGTGAGCTTGAATCATTTTCAAGGGATCTGGAAGACAAGGTCAAGATCATGGAAGACCTAAGGTTCAGCCTGAATAATCTTCACCGCGAGAACTATAATGAAAAAGACAAGCTTGCCGATATTGACACCAAGCTTGAAAAAAAACAGGCCGAGGCAGAAGGAATAAAATCCGAGATTGAAGAGTCCAGAAACAAGAGAAAAGACAAGGAGAAACTGGAGATAGAGATTTCAGGCAAAATAAACAGGCTTGGCAGGATAGAAAAAGAACTTGTTGATATGCAAGAAAATATTGCCAGCAAGGAAAATGAGATCCACGAAATCAATAAAACACATAAGCCGGTAAAAACGGAAGATGAACTAGAAAGCCTGATAGCCGCTGCAGATCAGGACCGGTTGAAACTTCTTCATCAAAAGGCTTATGCAGAGAATGACGTAACGAAATTGTCGCAGATTCTTGACAAAGGTTTTTGTTCTGTCTGCAGCCAGCCGGTGAACCATCCCGAGTCATTCAGTGAGAACATAGAAAAGAAGAAGCACGAGAACGCAAGCCTTGCTTCCAGAATATTAGAGCTTGAAAGTAATCTCGCTGTGCTAAGGAAGGAAGAAAAAGTCGTACTGAGCTACTCTGCAGCAATGCTAAGGAAATCAAAAGTTGAAAAAGATATTGAAATGTTTTCTTATAAGAACTCAACTATTGGAAAGGAAAAATCTGACTTAGAAAAGGACGTGCAGATAATCAGAAACAAGATAGAAAATCTTGAAAGCATGCTCTTTGCTTCCAGGCACTTGGATGAATCCTGGAAAGCAATGGAAATTGAAATATCAGCCATCCGGAATGAAAAGCTCTCAGCAGAAAGGCGCATAGCGAAAATAGAGCAGCAAATAGAGGACGTAGAACTACGCCTGGCTTCAATGGAGAAGGAAATGGAGGAAAAAAGAAAGAGCAGGCAAAAGATTTCTGTCATTTCTGAGCTTGCTTCCTGGTTGGACGACTACTTTCTTGCGCTTATGGACATCATGGAAAGGAACGTTATGTATACCATCCAAAACCAGTTCAATGAATATTTTCAGTCATGGTTCGAAATGCTGATGAGCGACGATCAACTCTCGGCACGCATAGGAGACAAGTTCGAGACTGTAGTGGAGCAAAACGGCTACGAGACGGATTACCAGAACCTCTCTGGCGGCGAAAAGACGGCCGTGGCTTTGGCTTACAGGCTCGCGCTTAACCGCGTGATGAACGATATAATAGAAAACATGAAGACAAAAGACATAATTATCCTCGATGAGCCTACTGACGGCTTCAGCTCGGACCAATTGGACAGGATCAGGTACGTTCTGGAAGCATTGAAACTCAAGCAAACCATAATAGTTTCCCATGAGCCGAAAATAGACACATTTGTCGACAACGTGATAAGAATCTACAAAGAAGGGCACGTATCGAAGATAACCAGATAGTCAGGAATTAACTTTACTGATTATTTTTAGTATGTCTTTTGGCTTGTCTGCTACGAAATCCGGCTTCGCTTTCTTTAATCTTGGTCTTTCGTGATAGCCCCATGTCACTGCAATTATTTTCAGCCCTGATTTTTTGCATATTTCTATATCAGCTAAAGTATCACCAATGAAAATAACTTCGTCTTTTTGTAAAGAAAACTTTTGTAAAAATATTCTTATCTTTTCTTCTTTGTATCGGTGGGAATCAGCTGTCAATACACTATCAAATAAATTGTGTATTCTGTATAATTTATTGAACGCATCTACTGTGACATTATAGTTAGAAGTAATTATTGCAATCTTGTATTTGTTATGAATAGTTTCTAAGAGACTTTTGATCCCAGGAAACAGCTTTGTTTGTCTTATTTGCTTTATATAGCGGTCTTTGTAGCTTGTATCATTTTCCAGAACCTCCCTAGGAAATCCAAGTTTCAGCAGATTTTTAAACAAATTCGAATTATAGAGACTTTTGTAAAACTTCATTGATCTCGGAACTTTTATTTTATGGTGCTTGATATCTTCCAGAAATAACTTGTGATCTAGTTTCAATGAATCTGCTATCACGCCATTCCAGTCGAAAATTACTGCCTTTATCATTTTTACTTCTTTATAGGAAAAGTTCTTATTCCTCAATCCTGGGGGCGAGAATGAATCCAAGAGTTATCTTGCCGGGAACATCAAAGCTTATTCTCATCGGGTAATCAGTCGACATATGCACAGAAGCCATTTCTGCGACCTTCTTTGCCTTGATTATTTTTTTCAGGTAGTCTACGGAATATCTCGCCCTTACAGGCTCGTTGACATTAATTATGTTGAGACCTTCTGTCCCTGTTGGAAGCATAAGCTGGGTTGAAGACGAGTCGCTTTCGCTTTTCATTACGAATGCATCCTTCCTTACTGTGAAAACAACGGAGTCGGCTATTAGCTCTGCATCCTCTATGCCGCTTCCAAGCACGTCTGAATTTATCTTGATGCTGGCTGAAAAATCAAGCTTGTCTACGGGCGGGCTTTCCTCGCGAGAGACGCCGATCAGCGGCAGCACAAAACTCCGGGTTGAGTCGCTTTCCAGAGTCAGGAAAAGCTTGTTTTCTTCCACCTTTATTCTTAGCTTGTCCTGCGGCCTCGCCCGGCGCAGCACGGAAAGAAGGCTTATTAAATTTACCCCTATTTTCATGTCGCTTTGATGATTGTACTCCTTGAACGCATTGCGTGAAAGCACGAAGTCAACGACAACAACTACAGCGCGGTCTGCTGATATCATTTCTATGCCTTTTTCCTTGATGTGAAGCTCTGTCTCATCAAGCAGTTCGGATATTGTTGCAAGGCTGTCGCGCAACAGCCCGACATCTTCAAGAACTGCAGAGAATGTTTCTGGCATTTTTTATCAACTCATAAACGGCTCGAGAGATTGGAATTTCTGAGGCGCATCTTCAATGCGGTCTACCGGTACATGTTCAGCTATTGGCATTTTTTCACCCGAAAACTTTCCTGTACAGGTCCATGTCAAGAGCGTTCATATCCTGAATGATTTCCGCCCTCAGCTCATAATTGTCTTCCAACGGCAGTACGCGGCAGAAAACCCTCACAATGCCGCCGACGTTTGCATTCTGCTGGTCTGCCACTATTTCTGCTGTAGCTGAACCGTCGTCAAGAATCAAAGTGCCGTCTGCCTTGTCAACGATCTTTCCCAGAAGCATGACACGGATGTCTTTCTCGGGGCTGATTTCCGATATTTTCCTTGGCGTAGCGCTTGCACGTTTGTAAAGTTTTTGCTCTATCCGCTCAGGCATGCATAGAATACGCGATGAAATTATTTAAAGAAAAATCAGTAAGCTGCGATGCTCCATGGTTTTGAGAAGTCAAGGTCAAGGTAGACGCCCAAAGAATTGAAGATGTCGTCTGTTGCTGCCCTGTCGCCGAGCATGAGAGGCAGCTGCAATTCCCACGACCTTTCTTGGTCGCTTAAATGCGACATGTCTCTTACTTGACTCCTCCTGACTATTCTGTTAATTAAGGGCGATCCGAGCATCTTTTCCCTTTCAGGCGAGTCCATAGGCCAGACAATCTCTGCAACATAAAGCCTTGGCCTTCTTTCAGTAGCAAGCTCTATTGTTGGCAACGACTTCTCGTATCCGGCTTCGCGAAATCTGGCGATTGTGACAGGTGGGTCAGCCATGACAGTTATGCGTTCTCCCCCTTTCATCACTACCATCGTTTCGGAAACAGTAAACCGGACAGATGTCTGGACAGGCGAGAATGCGCCCCGCATGCCAGATGCCCGATAATCATGGTATCCTTGCTGCAATAAATGACTCAGCGTCCCGGGAAAATTAATGCCTGCCCTGTCCTTTATTGGTGTATCCGCATACTCTTTTGCCCAGATTGTCATAAATATTGTTACTCTAAAGTAGTATATAAAGGTTACTTTCGTTTCGCAACGCTACACCTTTTAAGGCGTAGATGGGCGGTATGCGAAACGAAAGCGGACGCACCACCGGACAGACTGACGCCTTTGGCGTCATGCGCCTTGGGTGGTGAGGCATCACTTCTTTTAATACTTCTTCAGCATATCTCGAAGCTTTTCTTCAGAAACAACCTTTCCATCCGCTTTAATAAGCGGGAGCACATCAATCCCGTCTTTCTTTATTATTTCGATAATATCCTTGTGCGGCTTGATCTGCTCCTTGTTGAAGACGTCTATCTTCTTCAGCAATATGTTGCCATTGTACCTTTTATGGAGGTCAAGAACAAGCACGTCCAGCTCAGTCGATATTTCGCTGCCGCCCTTTATTTCAAATATTTCAATAACAAGTTTCTTCATGTTTAGAAGAAGACGGAAAAGCTTTTAAAATGGAAGCAGATACTGCCATGCGCCGCATATGCCGCATTTTACTGGAGCACGGCTGCCTTCTTTTGTATTCCCGCATTTCTGGCAGCGTACCTTGAGCATAGCTTTTACATCTGATTGCGCTGTATTTATCCCTTTCGTTTCACGAAGTGGGAAACGCGCACCAGCCACGATGATGCCAGAAAACTATAAAACCTTGTTTACCAAGACATTATGCGATTGAAAATGATTTCAGAGTCAACACTTGCAATTTCTTCCAGCATAATCACAGTTATAGTAGTCATCATTATAGCTTACTCGATAAAAAAGCTGCTGACTGACACCATAGTCAATAATTTTGCGCGAAGCGTCAAGCTCACAGAACATGATTTGGCTTCATTGAAGAAGATTTTTGCGGTGATAATCTATCTTGCTGCATTCATTTATATCCTAAGCATCTTCCAGCTGCAAGCACCATTATTAGCCCTGCTCTCTGGAGCAGGCTTCGCCGGCATAGTCATAGGTTTCGCAGCCAAAGACGTAATTGCGAACTTCATCGGCGGCATAATCCTGCTTATGGACAGGCCGTTCAAGATCGGGGATGTCATAGAAATAGATAATGTAGTAGGAAAAGTTTCTGACATTTCTGTACGCACAACCGTCCTGATGACAGCTGACGGCGAATATGTAACCATACCGAATGCAAACATAATGGTTTCAGTCATCAAGAACCGTTCGGCACCTGACTCAAAATACCGCATAAGAGTCCCTATAAGCGTTGATTATAAAACGGACATCACGAAACTGAATAAAGTTGTCGTCAATACGCTGAGCAAGCTGGACTATGCGCTTGAAACACCCCCTCCAGAGCTTATATTCAGGAGTTTTGGTTCGTCTTCAATCGATTTTGATGCCGCATTCTGGATAGATATAGTGAAATCGAGCTTCATTAACGCCAAAGGAGATGCAGCCCAGAAGCTGAAAGTGGCGCTTGACAAGGCTGGCATAAAGATGCCTTACCCGCATGTAGAAATCGTCAAAGGGAAATAGCAAAACAGAAATTCGTTGTCATTTGATTTTGGAATAAATAAAATAAAAAATTATTTACATTTCTTCTTCCAAGTCGTCCCCGTCTCCGTCTTCGTCAGCATCATCTTCGTCGCCGAAGTCGTCGTCATCAAACTTTTTCATTAGTTCACCTCTTGAAGATTGAATTTAGTTAGTTACACCCACAATAATTATTTAAAGATTGTTTTCCACGCGAAATATCCCCCAAAGTTTATTAGATGCCTTTGACAAACAATATTCGTTGTTTATAGCAATACAAGGAAATAAACAGTATATTATTTCCTTGTTTGCTATATGTGAACCAACAAATTCTTATCTAGATTCTTTTGTGGGTTCACTATAATGCTAAGTGGGGTGTGGAAATGAGGGTTAAGCACTGTAACAACTGCAGGGACGGCAGGCTTGTGAAGCATGGCCCTGTTATTTTCTGCGGTTTCTGCGGAAAAGAGTATAACATGAACAGGCTCAAGTGGTAATCAATCCCTTTTCGCGAACGAAATGACGCACTTCAAGTGCGTCTGTCTGTTTGAAAAGGTCTTGATGAACCCCAAAAGAAATAATTAGGTGGGTATTAAATGAAAGTTACTATCAAATACTGCGTGCCGTGCGGATACTTGCCAAGGGCAAAAGAACTGAAACAAAAAATGGAAAAAGAACTGAAAGCTACGGTAAATCTAGCAGATGGCGACCGCGGCATCTTTGACGTTACTGTTGCCGGAAAGTTTATTTTCTCCAAGCACAAAGAAGGCAGATT
>JAGVVX010000012.1 GCA_018304565.1 Candidatus Aenigmatarchaeota archaeon | reverse complement strand
TTGGATAAGTATTTTTTCTCAAACTCAGGAAAATTGGAAACAGTAAAATCAGCATCACCAAGTTCTGGTCGTGTAGGATCGGGAATACGGATTTTTAACAATTATAAAGAACCATCGGTCACCGCTTCGCTATAGACCGATGGTATTGCGTGCCTGAAAGAAGTTTTTCAGGCTCAACTCCTTTCTTCCTTTTCCCTGATTCTTCACGTAATTTCTTATCACAGTAGGATCGCGCCCTACTGAGTCCCCATAGCCTTGGCTTCCCCAGAAGCCTGAGCCCCAGAAATACTTGCGCTTTATTTCAGGAAACTCCTTCAGGAGTTTCCTGCCAGACGTGCCCTTGAACGCCTTGTCCACGTCGCACATGCGATGCGTGTTGCGTATCACGATATCCATGTGCACATGGTCGCGATCGAAGCCGATTTCTACAATCTTTATCCTGTGCAGCGCTGCCACCTCGAAGAAAATTTCCTGGCAGCGCTGTTTGACTTCGACAAAGTCGAAGACTTCGTGGCAGTAGCGCACCTTGTAGCAGACATGAATCTCCAGCCGCGTGACGCTGGAGCTACCTCTAACGAACTCAGACTCCATGAAATCACCTTTTTATGAGAAAAAGGACATAGTATTAACTAGTTGTGTTTTGTCCTTTTGCAGCCTCAAGGCTGCTTTTTATTTCTTCCGTCTTGTTCGAGAAATAACTTGTACTACGATGGGCCGGACCAACCACCAGTCACAGACTGGTGGAATTGCTCATTTAAATTCTTAATGCAAAACAAACGTATACACTATACTGTATTCATGAGAAATTCGAATTAAAATAGAAGGCTTAAGAAGAATGCGTGGATGTTTAAGCGTGATAGATTATGGCTTACGTTAGATACAAGCTGCCTGAAGAGACGCACAAGATATTAAGAAAAGTGTGCAAAAAACTCGGGACGAAAGAATCAGAAATATCTAGGATAGCCCTGATGGAATACCTCAAATCCCTGGGCTTGCTTTCAGAGAAAGTTAGGAGGATGAAGCTGATAAGGTGGGGCAAATGATCAAGCCAGGTTCTTTTTCATAAGGTACCTGTGATATCCGATACCGTGATAGTCCTGCTCGAGTTTCTGTATCTTGAACCCGTGTTTTGAATACAGGTTTACAGTCGCGAGATTGAGGGGGTCTACGGTGGCAAAAACTGCATGGACAGGCCGGCTCTTCAGCAAATCCAGAAATTTGCTGATCAAAACGGAGCCAATGCCCTTTTTCCTCAAAGATTCGTCAACGCACATGCTAAGAAGCCAGCCTTCTTTTTTCTCGTGTTTTACGGCTCCTAACAGATAGCCAATAATATTTTTGTCGGCGTCCCTGCAGACTAGGAATGTATCCCCGAATAGCTCGGCAGATTGCCTGAAGAAATAGCGTGGATAGCCATCGATGCCAAATATTTCTCTTTCGAGTTTGCAGAGTTTTTCTATATCATGCTTGAGCCTTTTCATATCGAGAAGCTCTATGACTATTTCTTCTTTTTGCATTTTACATACTCGAATACATAAAAATAAAAGAGTTAAGAATAGTCTGGTATTCGGGTGCTTAGAATGAAAGTAGTGATTGTTATTCCAGCCTACAACGAAGAGAAAACCATAGGTGGCGTAGTTTCGGTTGCAAAACAGTTCGGAAAAGTCATTGTGATCAACGACGCCTCGTCTGATAACACGGCGCCGATGGCCAGAAAATATGGCGCGACTGTTATCAGCCACGCAAAGAATATGGGTCTTGGAGCTTCTATACGGGATGGATTCAAAGAAGCACTCAGAAATGGGGCCGATTTCGTTATAACGCTGGATGCCGATGGCCAGCACGACCCGAAAGACATACCCCGGTTGATTGAAAAGCTGAATGAAAGCTATGATTTTGTTTTGGGTGAAAGGAACCTTTCGCGCTACCCGTTTACAAAGAAGTTCGGCAACTTCTTCCTTAATCTGGCCACGAACCTTGTTTCAGGCACGGCAATAAGGGATACAGAATCCGGTTTCAGGGCCATAAAATCCGAAGCGTTGAAGAATTTCTACCTTAGGGCTGAAAGGTATGAAATAGCGGTTGAAATAATATTTGAGGTGGGAAAACAGAAACTAAAGACGGCAAATGTCCCCATCAGCTCGCCTGTTTACGTCAAGGGCGTCGGCGTCCTGGATGGGGTAAAGAATTTCAAGTATCTTGTCAAAAGAAGGAAAAGGAATCTCAAGAGCTATGTGGACGATTTCAAGTACGTGGCAAAGAATTTCATCGGGGCAAAAAGCCGGAGGAATTAAGAACTGACAAGACACCTTCTTCAAGAGAAAACTTCGGTTTCCACCCGAGCTTTTTTATTTTTGATATGTCCGCTTTGCTTCTTTTTATTTCGCCTTTTTTTTCAGGCAAGAATTTAACGCTTGGCTTCGCCTTAGAGATATTATGTATGATATCGACAAGCTGCAAAAGTGATGTTTCCTTTCCTGTGCCTGCGTTATAAATGCCATTATTACCAGCTCCAAGAAGCAGCGCATCCACGACGTCGTTAACGAAAACAAAGTCCCTTGTTTGCAGTCCGTTGCCAAATATTGTTATATCCTTGTACTCCGGTATCTTGCCGCAGAATCTATTTGCAACGCCGTACCCTCGAGGGCCGTATACATTGAAGAGCCTAAGAATAAAATAATCGCTCTGCTTTTTCAGCAGGTTTTCAGCCTTGAGCTTGCTCTTTCCATACTGTGAAACTGGTTTGCAGGCGTCATCTTCACTGCAAGGCAGCTTCCCGTCAGCATAAACGGCAGCAGAAGAAGTGAAGACTGTTTTTGCTTTGTTCTTTTCCGCGCATTTGAATACATTTGCAGAGCCTATGAAATTTGTCTGGAAAGCTGCATCTTCTCCGGCTTGTACATCTGTTATTGCCGCCAAATGAAAGATGACTTTGCAGTCTTTAGCGGCCTTGTTCACATCAGGCTGATTTCTAACGTCGCCGTTGATGAATTTCGCGGCCTTGTTGAGATTTTCTTTTTTGCCGGTAGAAAGGTTATCAAGAACAACTACATCATGCCCTATTAAGGTCAGCCTATCCACTAAATGCGAGCCTATAAATCCACATCCGCCTGTAACAAGCACCTTCATGTGAAAACCCTGTCTAAACTTAATCTACATCAGTGTTTTTACACCTGACATACCGCTTAATACCGCCATCTGAAGTGGTATGTCCGGGTATCACTGTGGTATTCTGTATCCCGGAAAGCAAAGCTTCCTTCAGATTTGCCCGCTTTTTGATTTTTCAGGCCAGAAGCTTAAGCGCCAGGACAAGTCCTGCAAATAAGAACGAAGCTGCAACAATATGGGCAGGTTTGAGCCTGATGCCGGTTTCCTCGACGTCGTAGTATCTTATCAGGCCCGCCGTTGATTGCGGCATGTATGTTTTCTCTTTATCAGCCATGATTATTAGTTATTCTCTGCGCTTAAATTCTTTTGTTGTGCCTTTTGAGGAAAACTGCTCGCGCTTCCAGGCGCTTTCTGTGAGCTTCAAGATTTTTTCTAAATTCCTTTATTTCCTCTTCAATTGCCTCTATAGTCTCATCAGTGTCTGACAGCAGCTGTTCTTTGTGATTGGCGATTTCTTTTTTGTATAGAGAATTATGGCTTTTGATAAGCCTCTCGATTTCGAGCGATATATTTTCTGTGCTTCTTTTTGCTTTGATTAATTCCGGCCACATAATCAGATATCCAGGAGATTTATTTAAGTCTTAGTCTTGGCGGATTTGGTGAGTGACAGTTCATTTTTTGACTTCCAGAAAAAGTAGCTTATCAGGAGTATTGTTATTATCGGAGAGATCCATGGCGGGATATGCATGCCAAAGCTGTCCATTACCATGATAGCCCCTAGAAAGGCGACAGAATACATGGCGCCATTCTTCAGGTATTTGTATTTCTTGACGTTTTCTATATTGCTCACGGTCAGCTGGCGTACAACCACAGCCCCCATGCCGTTTCCTATGAGTATTATTGGAACAGAAAGGGTGAATGCGAAAGCGCCAAAAACGCCATCTATGGAAAATGACGCATCGATTACTTCCAGATACATTATCTTGCTCCAGTCGCTCATTTTGCTGTTTTCCAGCATTTCCGCTTCTTTTTTCTCTGCATTTTCCCTGAAGCCGTGGACTATGAAAAATATGCTGGAGCCAACGACAGCGCCAAAAGCCATCAGCGGGTTGATGTGTATGGAATACCATACTATTGTTGTCAGCAATACCGAAACGAGTGCAAAGAACCACACGCCTTTCCTTTCAATGTAATTCTCGACCACCAGCCCGTAGTATTTTGGTTCCAGGAACAGCCAGTGAAGGAAAAGGAATATTAGAAAAATACCTCCAGCCATCAGGAGGGGGGGTGCCGAGTTCTCAATAGCTTGGCTGATCGCGGGATCTTCGTTGAAGGCTGCCGTCATAGTGCCCCAAAAGCCTAGTTGCGGATTCAATGAATAAACTGTAATGAGCGGCAAAAGCCCCCGTATAAGGAATACAGCGATAAATATGCCCCATATAAGGAACCAGCGTCTCGCCTGTTTCGACATGGTTCTGAGCACGTCGGCGTTTATTACTGCGTTGTCGACGCTCGTCACAATTTCAAAAAGAGAAAGCCCTACGAGGGTTAGAATGAGAAAAAATATCTCTGGCATAAGGAATCAGTTATAAACAATGAATGCAAGATTTATAAGTTTGTTAGTTTCTCTGCAAACATCCTGCAGAACATTTTTTGTCAGCATGGTGCAGTCACATGACAGATAAACAGCGTGATTTTTAATACTATGCTGTGTAATCTGTCATTATTGGAGAGGTAACCTGTGAATAGAACGGCGTACCTGATTTTTGCGTTGTCTGTTGTTGCTTCAGTAGCCGCCGCTCACGAAGAAATGCAGACGCCGGAAGAGATGATGAACGTGATAGTGGCACGCCAGGGCGTTTCAAGCATAGGCGATGTGGATTGCGGCAGTGTTTTAGAAGTGGATTTCGAGATGCTGGGGGACGCCGTGATGGGAAGGATGGCCGGAAGCCACGAGCTGCACGAGCAGATGGACAGCATGATGGGTGGCGAGGGCTCGGCGGGCCTGCAAAGCGCGCACATTGCGATGGGAAAAAACTGGCTTGGATGCAGTCAGGGTACAATGGGCAGCGAAATGATGAACGCGAATATGATGCCGATGATGATGAGAATGATGGGCAATTACTACCCTGCATACTACAGCGGCTACGATGCTGTTCTTTTGCTCGCCGTTGCCGGATGGGTTCTTTTCTTTGCGATGCTTTATTTATATCTTTCAAGGGTGTCCAGGAAAACGCACAGGAGATAGGGCTGCTTTTGCAGGGTGACGAATATTCTTGAAGATTTCATGGTTCCTTTTGTTTCAATCCTTGTCGCGGAATTCGGCGACAAGAGCCAGATGGCGCTGTTCCTTTTGTCAGCCAGGACAAGAATGCACAAGCAGCTGCTTGCTGGGGCTTTTCTGGCGTTTCTTGTTGTAGACGGCATTGCAATACTGGCAGGCTACTACATCCTGAATATTATCCCTGTTCAGGTTGTCAGGTTCGCAGGCGGCGCTGTTTTTGCTGCCGTTGGGATATTTTATTTGTTGCGCAGGCCGCCGGAAGAAAAGGAATCCGCAAGACTGGTTTCCCCGTTTTATTCGGGCTTCGCTGTAACGTTCTTTTCAGAATGGGGCGACAAGACGCAGCTGGCTTCAGGCCTCCTTGCAACAAAATTCGTTCCTTTTTTTGTTCTGTCCGGAGTCCTTGCTTCTTTGTTTCTGCTTTCTTATCTGGCAGTGCGTTCCGGGAAGCTTATTCATGCGCGGGTTGACAGGAAAGTAATGCAGAAGATCTCAGGCGCAATATTTATAGTGCTTGGCATAACATTTATCATAGGCTGAGCGAATGAAAAACCAGAAACTGAAAAAAGAACTGTCTCTTTTCACGGCTACACTGTACGGCGTAGGAATAATCCTGGGCGCGGGCATCTACGTCCTCATCGGCCAGGGGGCAGGCGTAGCCGGGAATGCGATATGGCTTTCTTTTGTCGTTGCCGCAGTAATAGCCACCTTTACGGGCCTGAGCTATGCGGAGCTTGCCGGCATGTTCCCCCGGGCCGCCGCGGAATATGTTTATACAAAGCACGCGTTCAACAAGAACTATCTTTCCTTTATCGTGCAGTGGATAATGATCTTCACACTTATCGTTAGCGCCTCAACGGTGGCGCTGGGCTTCGGCGGATACGCCTCTTTCATGTTCGGTATATCGCCGGTTGTTGCCGCCGGCGGCCTCCTTGTCGTGCTTTCTGTCATAAACTACATAGGCATAAAAGAATCGGCGCGCTATAATATTTTGTCAACGATTGTCGAGATTTCAGGGCTTGTATTTGTCGCAATAATCGGGCTGTTTTTTATCGGAAAGGCAGAAATAGATTACTTTTCCTCCCCTGCCGGCCTTGGCGGCGTCCTCTCCGCAACTGCGCTCATATTCTTTGCTTACATAGGGTTTGAGGAACTTGTGAACCTCTCGGAAGAAACGAAAAATGCAAGGAAGGTGATACCGAAGGCGCTTGTTTTGTCGCTGGGGATATCCACGCTCCTTTACATCCTTGTTTCCGTGTCCTCCATAAGCATCCTCGGAGCTGAGGAGCTTGGGAAATCGCCCGCGCCCCTGACAGCTGTTGTGTCCGCGGCATTGCCTGAAGCCGGATTTCTGATGTCGCTGATAGCCCTGTTTGCAACCTCCAACACCGTGCTCGTTATCCTGATAGTTGTTTCACGCATGCTGTACGGCCTGGCCTGCAACAACACGTTCCCCGCTGTCTGCGGCAGGGTAGGCGGCAGAAAAACGCCGTATGTTTCTGTGTTTATTGTAATGGTCATGTCCCTTGTTTTTTTGCTCATCGGCGGCATAAAAACAATCGCCATGCTCACTGATGTCGGCATATTTGTTGTCTACGTCTTTGTTAATGCGTCGCTGATACGGCTCAGGTACAAGGCGCCCGGCGCAAAGAGGACTTTCAGGTCGCCGGTGAATATAGGCCGTTTCCCTGTGCTCGCGTTGCTGGGTATCGTAAGCTCCGGCCTGATGCTGCTTCATTTCGAGCCGAT
The DNA here is from genome assembly GCA_018304565.1 of Candidatus Aenigmatarchaeota archaeon. Lineage (GTDB taxonomy): Archaea > Aenigmatarchaeota > Aenigmatarchaeia > GW2011-AR5 > GW2011-AR5 > JACPDL01. The sequence goes on along the minus strand of JAGVVX010000012.1, from coordinate 11,202 downwards.
GCTTATTATTTACGAGATGATAGTTGTCTTTGTAGGCCTGGTGTTCTATAAGGCATTTACAAAAGTACAGAAGCTGCACGAACGGGAAAAGATATACACAAGACTGTTCAGGAAATCTATATTCACGTCAAAGAAAAGGGATTTATTCCGGGCGATTATAAAATACCCTATGAAAATTTCCTCTATAACAGTCAGAAACGTCAGGACCGTAAAGCCTGAGGATACCGTAAAAAAGGCCGTCACAGTTATGAACAGGCATAAAATCGGCAGCGTGGTTGTTGCAAACAAGGGAATGGTGGCCGGCATAATCACCGAGAGGGATGTGCTCAAGCGCGTCGTGGCTGTGAACAAAAAACCGGAGGGTGTCCGCTGCAGGAACATAATGAGCAGTCCTGTGAAAACAATCGATGCAGAGAAAAGCGTTGTGGATGCAATAGAGCTCATGGCAAGATACAGGATAAAGAAGCTTGTTGTGACAAAGGGCCGCGAAATTGCAGGCATCATAACCGCCACTGATATACTCAGGAGCGGCGAGCGGATAGAGTACGCCGCCTTGAGAAAGCTGGCGCAGTTTTTCCCTGTTTACCGGCCGGCTGCGCAGGCTGGATGATGGAATCTTTTAATCCGTTTGCAATTATGTTTTCTCATGCCGCCGCAAAATATGGACAACGTGACAAAAATATTCCTTGTGGCTTTTGTGGTTGCCGCAGCTTATCTTGTTCTCAGCATAATCATAAGGCCGTTATTCGTGCAGCAGCCGGAAACAATGTACGGAATGATGCAGCAGGCGATGGGCTTTTCCCAGCAAGGCGCCATACCAAACATGCTGGCCTTGGTGGCTGCATTGGGATTGGGCATACTTGTTTCCTTGCAGTTTAAGACAAAAACAGTTACAAGAATAGGGAGAAGCAGGGAACGGGCTCTTTCTATAGTCAGGAAAAGGCTTTCTGGTGACGAAAAGAGAATGCTGAAGGAAATAGAAAGGGCGGGATCAATAACCCAGGACTCACTCCGCGCAAGGCTCGCCTGGAGCAAGGCAAAGGTTTCCACGACACTTACAAGATTTGACAAGATGAATCTCATCCAGCGGGAAAGGCAGGGAAAGACATACAGGGTTTTCCTGCCGAAGGACCTGAAATAAGAGGGCTGCTTATGGAAGAAAAAATAGAATGCCAGGACTGCGGGAAAAGATTTTCCGTGCAGGAAGCCCTTGAGCAGCACAGGAAAGCGAAGCATGAGGAAATGAAAAAGAAGGGAAAACTGAAGCTCCCGATGAAATGGATTGCAGTTACGGCAATTGTCATAGTTATTGCTGCAGGCGGGTACATATTGGTTTCGTCCGCACCAAAATACACACCTGTATCAGAGTATAGCGAGCATTTCTTGGGCGCGGAAAACGCTCCTGTGGTTGTTATAGAGTACAGCGATTTCCAGTGCCCTTTCTGCGGGAGATTCTACCAGCAGACAGAGCCCCAGATTATCAGCGAATATGTTGACACAGGAAAGGTGAAGCTTGTCTACAGGCATTTCCCGCTGGCGCAGACGCATCAGTATGCACAGAAGGCTGCGGAAGCGAGCGAATGCGCATCCGACCAGGGCAAATTCTGGGAGTATCACGACAGGCTGTTTGATAACCAGAACGCGCTTTTCCCGGCATCACTGAAGAAATACGCTGCGGATATCGGCCTTGACAGGGCTGCGTTCGATGCATGTTTAGATTCCGGCGCGATGGCATCAAGGGTGAAAGCGGATTTTGAAGATGGCCAGGGCAGGGGCGTAAGGTCAACGCCCACTTTCTTCGTGAATAATGTCATGATAGTAGGCGCACAGCCTTTCTCGTCATTCAAGCAGGCAATAGAGTCGGAGCTTGGCAAAATATGAAACCGCAAACCAAAATTCTGGCCTTGGCGGTAGCACTTGGCCGGGGACAATGCGGCATCCTGTACCGTTGGGGAATTCGGGTGCTGAAAATCGTTTTAAACCGTTCAAGAGGCAACCTAGTTATTCCGGCAGATTCTATAGTTATATGGTGATTAAGATGGAATACAAATATGTGCTGGCGTTGCTGCTCGCCGCGGCAGTTGGAATACTGGCCGTAAGCATAGCAGGCGCGCACAGCAACGGTAATCAAAACACTATGATGGATGATGGGAACTCCGGCATGATGGGGATGATGGGTGGTATGGGAATGATGAACGGCATGATGAGCACAGACGGCTTTGTCCACAACGAAGATGACATAGACTGGATGAGAGAAGAGATGAAAGAGCACATGAATTTCACGGACGAGGAATTCAACGAGATGGCTGAGCACTGCCCTATGATGCGCGGAAGATGATATTTAATTTTTTCTTTTCTGATTATGCCCATGGAAGTAAAAGATATTCTGGAAAAATAGAAGGGGATTGGAAAATGAGAAAGAAAAACCGCAACGACAATAACATGGGTTGGCTTCGGATGGGGTTTCGGCCATACGGGCGGCATGTTCTTCGGGCCGGCTTTCATGATACTTGTGCTGTTTCTTGTAGTCTGGCTGGTAATGTCGCTGGCTCAGAATAAATGAGGTGAAATAATGGCTATACATGAAGATGATATAAAACTGAATAATGTAGACACGGCCAAAGCCGGCGCTTTTCTGGAAGAAGTGAAGGCCGACAGAAACAAGGCAATAAAAATAAAGCGCGTGGAAGGCGAATGGAACTTCTCGGGCGTGCAGTTCACTGCAACATTAGAGCATGCGACTGGAAAGACTACCGTTGAAGCGGACGGCCCTCCTATAATGGGCGGCTACGGTTTGAAGCCCGATCCCGTGCAGTACTGCCTGTTCGGGCTTGCCGCGTGCTATGCGCAGACCTTCGCGTCGATAGCTGCGGAGAAAGGTATCGAACTGAAGCAACTGAAAATAACTGTTGAAAACAATGTTAATTTGTCGAAATCATTGGGGTTAGGCGATGAGCCGATAGTGGAAAATGTGAAGCTACTTGTAACTGCTTCTGGTAATGGAGACCTGAAGGAAATAGAAAGCCTAGCCAAGGAACGATGCCCGGGCGTTTACTGCCTGACGAACCCGATAAAGCTGGAGATAGAAAGCAGATTTGATGTTGAATAGGATTCTGCTGCGGACAAAAAGCTGAACCGTATTAGCAAATGTGCTATTTCTGGTCAAAGGCCAAGAAAAGTAGCGACTAACAGGACTACTTCATCAAGCAGACTTCTTCGCTGCCGATCCTTACCACATCGCCTTCGTAAAGCGGCATTTGCAGGCCGCCAGTGTAAGCAAAATCGACCAGCGCGCCTATTGGTTCTTCTCCTTTAGATTTTCTTTCCACAAATTCCCTGTCCGGAGAAACGGCTCTCATAAGCCATTCCTGCGGCGCAGTATACATAATCGCCTGTCTTTGCGTCGGCAAGGTCTATCAGCACCTCGGAAAGCTTGCCGTTTATGTCAACAACGGCATTGTTGCCTTTTATTTCCAATATCTTTCCAACAGAGGTGACGCACACAAACATATTTTCCTGCTTTGTATTTATAACATGTCACCAGAGCAGCCCCATGAATGCGAGTAGCAGAAGGCCGATGAATGATATCGCTATTCCGGCTTTTGCTATGTCCTTCATGTTTACAAATTTTGTTCCGTATGCAATAGCCGTTGGGGGCGTGCCGAAGGGGAACATGAAATCGAGGGAAACGGCCAGCGCAGCAACCACAACTGTGTTTGTGACGTCTGTCCCCAGCAAAGATGCAAGTGCAACAACAAGCGGCAGATAAACAGCAGCAGCGGTGGTATTGCTGACCACGACCGTCATAACAATGCCGGCAAGGCCGAGCAAAAGAAAGAGCGCTAAGCTGTCCCGGCCCGTGGCAATGGCTGATATAACGGACGCAAATGACGCATCAAGCGATGTTGCGTGGATTCCCATGCCCAAAGCAAGACCGCCGCCGATTAAAACTAGCGTGGGCCAGTCAATCTTCAAAAAGTCCTTTATCGACAGCAGACCGAGGAAATAAAACAGAACTATAGGGACGAGAGCGACAACGCTGTTATGTATCCCGTGGATGTTCTCGGTAATCCATAAAAAAACGGTAACAACAAATACGGCAAGAACCTTTTTCTGTTCCGCTGACATCTTTTCTTTTTGTTTGGACATAACAATCCTGTTTTTTTCAGGCCTGAAAATGGCAACAAGCGCAAGCCAGCCGGCCAGCATAAGGATTATCATGAAAGGGAATCCGCGGTAAAACCATTCGTAAAAGCCGAAAGAAACCCCGGCATCGTTAAGGAACTTTGCAGCCATGATGTTGGGTGTGCTGCCTATAATAGTTCCGACGCCGCCTATTGTTGCGCCGTAGCCGACAGCAAGCACAGATGCCTTGCCAAATCTGCTGCCGGGCTTCATCCTGTTCTTTGCAAGGATGACAAGCGCTATCGGCATGATGATTGCCGCCGTCGCTGAGTTGCTTATCCACATGGAAATGAAAGCGGATGTCAAAATTAGTGCAAGGATCACCATGCTGGACTTGCTTCCCACTTTGCCAAGAATCCTGTAGGCTATATATTCGTCAAGACGGTATTTGCCCATTGCTACTGCTATGGCAAATCCGCCAAGGAGCAGCATTATAACAGGGTCGAAGTATTGTGCAAAGACGTCTTCCGGCTTCAAACCAACAAGCATAACAAGAAGCAATGCTACAAAAACCGCTGTGGCGTGAAAAGGGGCTGCTTCGGACACCCACAAAGAAGCTACAAAAACCATCACAAAAAGCATTGTGTGCGCATCGCCCTCAAACCCCAGAGGCAAGAAGTAAACAAAGACTGCAGCAAAAAGCGAGAGAAGGATGCGCCAAGGATGGATTTCATACCTCATACAATAATAATTGTGGGCTTAAGTTTATAGTTTATGATAACTATTCAGCGCTTCAGCGCCTCTTTTTTCGTGCGAAGTTTCCCAAGAATTCTTTTCCTGTATCGTGTGTACAGAACCCGCCGCGAGTCCCGTCTTATAGGCTAACGATTTCCATAGCCCAAAATAAAATAAACAGTGACCTGCCGCCAAACATGCGGAGAAGGAATGTGGCTGCTCACTTGATTTTGCCGTGCTTGTAATAATACGTGAACAGTCCTGCGCCCAGAGTCACGGCCATCACGATTGCGCTGCCGTATAGAAATTTGTCGATGTGCTGCCATGGCCATGTTTCCGGCGGGTACGGAAAGAAGAACACCCGGAATACAAATGCTTTCAGGCCATGTATGATGACTGAAAACAGAATGCCTGTGAAAAATATCTGCTTTGGCCCGAATTTGTGCTTCCAAACCAGCGTAAAGGCAGCTGCCGCAACAAAAATTTCCCATAGCCACTGTGTTATTCTTGCCACAAGAGGGTCATATCCCATCTGTGCGATCATGCCTTCGTACTGGAAAATAACAACGATAACGGACGCAATGACATACCACTTTACCGGCCAGAGGTATTCATAAAGCGATTTGCCGAAGACTTTCATAAGGATACTTGATGCAGGAAATTTAAATATAACCCAGCCAGACAAGGCGGGGAAAAGAAGCGGTGACCTGCCATACCTTGCGGGTACATTACAGGTTAACGGTTTTTGAAGGTTATTTGGAACGAGAGCGTCATTGGCGTCATAGCATATAGAATTGATATTAAGTATTTTTCAGATTACAAGTATTTATGAAAATTTGTTATTTTGATTTAGAAACACAGAGATTATTCATCGAAGTTGGTGGTAGATACCCGGAAAAGCCAATAGAGTTCTTTACTGAAAAAGAAGTCGAAGATCTTCTCAAACTTCTAAAGTCTGCTGATCTAGTAGTAGGTCATAATATACTAGGATTTGATTACCTCGTTTTGAACCCTTATGCAGGTTTTGACGTCCCTTCTATGCTTGAAGCAAATACATTAGATACAATGCTCGAAATTGAAAAGGTTGTACAAAGATTCTTAAAATTAGATGACTTAGCTAAAAATACTTTTGGAGATGGCAAGACAGGTAACCCATTAGATATGCCGCGTCTCTGGAAAGAGGGCAAGCATGACGAAGTAAAAGACTACTGCAGAAATGACATAGAGATTCTCAAGAAACTCTATCTACATGGCAAAACGCAAGGATGGGTTAAATGCGATGTAAACCGAGAAATTAAACAGATACCAGTAAAGTGGTAGATAAGTATGAAAATCCTTTTTCCATCATTCGCACCGCCCGAAAGGTGGAGAAATTCGGCGCAAAGCAAGAAGCTTGAAGGCGATGAATGGAAGGCCTTGAGGCAGAGAATTCTCGCACGCGATAACTTTACCTGCGCCTATTGCGGCTACCGATCTGACAAATACCAGATTGTAGACCATATCGACGGCGATCCTGAAAATAATTCAGACGTCAACTTTCAGATAGTTTGTCAGATGTGCAATCTTGTCAAGCACTCCGGCCAAGGTTGCGTTATCCAAGGTATTGTCGATCTCTATCAAGAAGCAAAGTATAGTCAAAGCGACATAGTTAGGATAACAAGGGAAATGAGAGATAAAGGATCAGCTGACACGGAGATTATAGCTTTTCTAGGTCTGAAAAATAAGGCCCCCTTCAAGATGGACAGGGAGTATCTCAAAAAGCTGTTAGGTTTTGTGACGTCTAGAAAAAGCCCGACTGATATGTACAGTAACTGGGTTCGGTACCACAAAATGACTTTGGGCAACATAAAACATGGATGGAATTAGAACCAAAAAGAAGTTGTAGCCTGCATTGTGGCTTACAGGTAAGACAAGCCACCCATACTCACATTACAGGTTATCTATTTCTTAGATGATAGTATCCCTATTTGAGTTGTATACACAAATTACTTTAAATTTACTTTAAGTTACTTTAAATTACACTAAAGAGTTGATAGATGAGTTCTTCATGATCCTCTATACTTCACGATAAAACAAATTTATTATTTGTATACAGAACTAGATTACGCATCCACCGTCTGAAGACTGGTGGAATTCGTTTTTAAAAATAGGCTGCCCCACTTCTAACCCACACCAGCAACAAAACCTTGCAGAGCTGTCCGACTGCCTGCTGCAGTTCCTGCAGAACTTCAAGCCTAGGACGGAAAAAGAGTATGTCTGTGATTGTTAACCCACTTTTAGTAGCCCGTTATATGAATATAGGTGACCTGCCATAGCCCGTCTTCTGTAAGCCCTTTTCTTTGCGCCTCGGTTTCTTTTTGAACCCAGGGGCCTTTTTCTTTACAAAGAAAAAGGGGCCTTGCAACATTTGTCTGTGCGTTTGAAACTTACACCCGCGTGTAGCAGGCCGTTTCAACTGGTCGCATGTTTTACCACGCACGGCATATCACAGCGTTTGCTCGATGCCCCAGTATCGTTTCTGTTCCTGCCAATGGCTTCTCAGCCATGCAATTTGCTTGCCGCGCCTTTTCACAAGGAGTGAAGACACGGCGAAGCCGTGTCAGTCCTTCTCATGAGAGTGGACAGAGCTTCCTCAATCAGAACCTATGGTTCCGATACCTCCCTTTAGGAAGGATTTCAGATAAGGGTCCGACCGGTGGTTGCTTGACAGGTCACCAAGGATATGATGCTAGAAAGGGTTAATAAAGATTATTTGACGACAAAGATTATTGGTTCTGGAAAGTCTCTTTCCTTTAATGAATTTCTAATAGGGCCAACGAAATTCTTCATTAATCGGCGATTCATATTCTACTTTTCTCTCCTCGTCTCCAGAAACAGGCAAATCTTGTAAATAAAAACCTTTTACGATGGTGTAACGACCCTTATCTGCTTCGTAATGTACACCAGCAAAAGGATCTACCATTCGCAAAACTACAAGTTTGTGACCTGAAGTAGATTCGACAATGTCCATACCTTGAATGCCGAGTTCTGCTTTCTTCATGATCGAATAAGTTGCTGACATGCCGATTCCCTAAGAATTATAAGCCGCCCCAAAAGGGGGTTTTGGGGCGAAAATGGCAAAGAAATCCATATTGTGTTGAATGCAATGCATTCGCACAATCTGCACGAACCTTCGGTTCGATGCAATATTGCAACGTGATGTTACAATCTGGCAATCTTCTTTAGTTGCGCCAACATTTAAGGCTAACCGGTTTAAATACATTTGTAGGTTAAAATAATAGAAATAGCCTGCTAATAAGCCAGTCAAATGTATCTGGATGTCTAAAGTCTAAATTCTTTGCCGCAAAATCCGCAAAAAACCACACCGCGAGCTTTGACTACCTGTCCTCTGAAGCCGTCGCCACAGTAATGTACCTTCTTTGCAGATGGCAAACCATATTTGTTTGTCTTGCTTGTCTTCTTTTTCATCATACCACACCACCAAAGATTTTTTTGATAAAATAATAACTATTAAACTACTAACTTCTTACCAAAAGTTGTTATCCTATATTCCACTTCTTTCCACACACCAATAGCTTACCGTAATCTGAAATTTAGGATTCCCACAGAAATCCCACACCCTTAACACCGTTATTATGGTTTTGTGGGTTTATATTGATTTCTCTGATCAAGAGGCTAGATGTTAACCTACGTCAAAGCCCTCTTCTCTTGCCTTTTGACATAAAGCGCGTAACCACTGCTTGGCTTGAATTCGACTATTGCGCCTTCTTTGTAACAGGCAACATCTCCTGCCCTCAGCCTGTAATACTTACCGTCAGAAGCTGCAACTGTGCCGGCTCGCGTAACTTTGCCTGTAAGATTGTGTTTTATCATAGAAATTACCCTTTGGATACTATTAAACTACTACAATGTGATGCCTCACCACCCTAAAGGGTGGTGCGTCCGCTTTCGTTTCGCATACCATCCATCTACACCTTAAAAGGTGTAGCGTTGCGAAACGAAAGTAAACAATATATATGATTTCCTATAACAGGTTATATATTCCTTAACCTACTTTCTCAAAAAGCGTAGCTTTTTGGAATTCTCGAAATCCAAAGGATTTCGGAATCTCAGAGAAACGAAGTTTCTCTGAAGATCTCGGAGAAGCATCGCTTCTCCCAAGATTATGCAAAAATAATTAGAGTAAAGCAGAATTCACAGGTCCGGAGGCCAAGAATACATCTTGGATCACACAGCCGCAACTGTGCGATTTTAAAGGCTAGCATTGGCTTAGGAGAGCATGAGCTGAACATCTCGCTTGCGCTTGATGCGTACACCCTGCTTCCATATCTGGTCGTCTTCCAGCGCCGATTGCCTCTTTTCGAGAGTGGCTTGGGGCTTAGATGCCTTCAGCCCTTATCCACATGGGGCGTGGCTACCCGGCGATGCCTTGTCAGACAACCGGTACACTAGAGGCCCCGAAAGGATGTTCCTTTCGTACTTATCCTTCCTTTCTCTCAGGCAAAAACACCTCCAGCAGATATAGACCAAACTGGCTCACACCGTTCTGAACCCAGCTAACGTGCCCTTTTAATCTGTGAACTCCAGCACCCTTGGCTGCTGCTGCACAGCCAGGAGAGGACGAGCCGACAGCGACGCCGCAACGCACGGGGTCGATTTGTTCTCCGCATCGCGCCTAAGCGCTAGGTAAATCAACTTATCCTGATACTAACGCTGAATTTCATACAAAGCAATTTGCTTAGTCTATCAGTTGAGGGTATCAGGATTTGTTCACCAGACCTGAGCACATCTGAGCTCTTCGTTTGGCTAAAACTGCTATAAAGGCAAAGATAGCTCTGAATAAGTTTTGATTAAGCTAACTTTGACTTCCAATTAAAGAGTCAGACTTTCAGGCCTGCGGATAAGAACTCTCACCCGCCACGACACCATTATAGGGGATTTACAAGCGATTTTTATCAAGAAGGGCCTCAAGTCGTTTTCTTTTTTCAGGATGTCTAAAACCTACATGATCCTTAAACTTGAGCATATTATCCTTGCCGTAGAAAGGTATGCTTATCACATTATTTTTGTCCTTGAACGGTTTTCCAATTCTGATATCTAATTTATTCAGAAGCTTTGTCACGATTTTTATTGTCTTTGGATTCTTGGAGCTTATTGTTATATGATTACGTTCCAGACGAATACTTCCTTCAGCATCAAAAATGCCTTGAAGAAATCCTGTCTGAAAGTCTTTGCTCTGTTCAAGAACTAATTCTGGATTTTCTTTCAATTTCAGAAGTTCTAAGTAAAGACTTTTAGAATAGACATTCAATCTAAAATATCCATTCTTTCTTTGCCTTAGTGTTGATTTTTTGTTATAGGCGTTTGCTAGAATTTGTTGTACTATTTCTAGCCATTCCTTAGATTTCTGATCGATTTCCAATCCATATTCATTTTTGTTTTTGCTGTAATAAACAATTCCGTCGTGACTTGCACCAAAAACAAAACCTTTCTCTAGCATGGAAATATTTTCTTGTAGACACTTATAAATCTATCCCCGAGGTAGCTTTTCTCATGTCACAGTCAGCCATCTAGGCCAAACTGCGTATCGCTAACTCACGCTTTCACGGTTGGACACCATTATGTTAGGAGTCCAATCAATGCAGCTTTTGCGTTTGCACTCTACCCGCGATTTCTGACCGCGGTGAGCTGCACTTTGAGGGCCTTTGATACATTTTCAAAGGCGTACCGCCCCAGTCAAACTATCCACCTGCTGCTGTCACGCTTTCGCGTTAAGCAGTAGAGTCAAGAAAGGGTAGTGTTACATTGTCGCCGAAGCTCCTACCTACACTATGCAATCCCAACTCAACCACAACAACAAGCTATAGTAAAGCTCTACGGGGTCTACTCTTCCCACTGGAGGTCTCTGGCCTAATCACCAGAACAATAGTTTCGCCGAGTTCCAGTTCGGGACAGCACCCATCTGGTTAATCTATCATGCAGGCCAACTGTTACAGCCTTTTCCTTTTCTTTTTCCAAGGTTTTTCTTTTCCAAAGAAAAAGCTTATTTAATTGGCAAGGGATTTAACGAATCCTCTAACATGACGTTTTTTAGTCGTGATAGGATTTTACGCTCAATTCTGTTACTTTAGACCTATCAATTAATGATAGGCGAGCTTGCATTTCTACAAGCTTCCTCATATTTCTATGAGGTTCGGACTATATCTTCACTCAACAGCGATTCTATCTTTCTGTTTCGTGTTTGGCATATAGTCTCTGGGGATCCCGCTTATTTAGATCCTCTAGAATGTCATTTAGTTTGTATCTCCTCTGTTTACCATTAAGATTCATTTCATAGCATTT
>JAGVVX010000011.1 GCA_018304565.1 Candidatus Aenigmatarchaeota archaeon | reverse complement strand
TCGGCCATATTTATCCCAAACTGCATCCTGAAAACTCTGATAATGTTTCGAAGGTCTGTAATCCTTCAAGCCTTTTAATTTCTGTCCCCTCCTTTTCAAGAATCCACGTTGGCGTTTTATTAATATCTCTTTTTAAACAAAGCTCTGTCTGTGGATTTATACCCCGTGGATGGCACTCGATATAATCAATATACCGAAAAGAACCTCCATGACCTCCGAACATTTTTATCTGGGCCAAGCAAGCAGAGCAGATATATGAACCGTACATTTTTACACCGTTCTCCGTAATGCACTGGGCAAAAGAATCCAGAGCAGCAGTAGATATTTTCTGCTCTTGCGGCGAAGCGCACCCGCTAATTGCTACACTGGCTCCTAACAACAGGACAATCCAAATCTCTTTTTTTACCATGATGTTCAACCGTGTCATCCGGCTTTCTCAACAGGATAGCCTGCAGCCTCCCATGCGCCATGACCTTCGAGGAGATACTTCATCCTCCCCGCCTTGCAACCTTTTCTTTCTATAGCTATTTTCGCGGCTGCAGGGCTGGCAGAGCACTCACCGCCATCCCAGGTTCCTTCACAAACAAAAACAGTATCGTGATCGCAGTTGATTTCGTCAAGTCTTTTTGCCAATTCTGAGAGAGGAATCCATTTAGCGCCTTTGATAACATTGCCGCCGGTAAGTTCAATCGATTCTATTTCCCGCACATCGACAAAGTCGACATCGTTAAAGCTTGTATAGTAGTAATACGCCTCATCCAGATGAATTATCTTTGCCTCTTTGTCCGGGTTTGATTTGCCTTTTATAATAGGGTACTTCGTTTTCCAGAATGAAAAGCCGTCGAGATTAAAAACATTGCCTAGTCCTTTTTCCTGCGCTTTTGATGCAATAAAACCGCTCCTGTGTCCTGCGCCGCAGTAGGTGAAAACGTTTTGGTGTGTTTTTGCAAGATTCTCAAGCATACCCCACGCTTCAGTGTCATTTTCCTTTAGTTTGCTGTGCGGAATCCATACCGCGCCTGGTATATGCTCTCCGTCCCATTCCTCTTTTTCGCGCACGTCAACAAGAACAACGTCCTGCCCCTGTTGGCGCATTGCATAAGCTATTTCAGACGGGACAACCTGCCCCACATTTCCCTGTTGCTTAAAGGCAAGTTCAACCTCTCCTGTTGCCTGTTGCTGCGTCTGTTGCAGGGTTGCTCCAATTATTCCTATAAGCAGCCCGATTAGCAGGGCAACAAGGGGTGCAAAGTATAATGATTTTTTCATGTCATTTCACTTCTCTGAGTGCGCCGTTCCCATTCTATGCACAACCCGCAGGCATTGGAGTGTCCGTGCCAAGGTGCTTGTTAGGCTCGTAGAATTTGTCTACATCCTTCCTTATGGTGCAGATATCTATCCCCTGTTCGTGCATCTGCTTCGTCTTCTTCGCTATGTCAAAGCATACAGAACAAGTTATTCCATGCTTGTCGAACGAGCCGTCATCGCGCCAGAAACAGTGCCTTGTGTGCATATGCCCATCATATTTGCAGCCGCAATAGCACGGCATCTGCTCGAGCAGGGCTTTGCCTTCAGGCGTTGCGGCCCATTCGTACATCGTGCGCATATCTCCTGTCACATACGACGGGATTTCACCCGGCTTTAGCGTCTCCGACGAGATGAAAAAATACGCTATCAGGCCGACAAAAACAATGATTAATGCCAGAACAACTATCCTGCCTTTAGGCACGCCTTTCTGAATCTTGGGAGAAGCGAAGCTTCTCCGAGATTCCGAAAAGCTACGCTTTTTGAGAACCTTCTTTTTTTTCATTCGGCTCACACAAGAAACTCAATCACATAAAACAGGAATATCACGGCCATGCTGCCGACAGCGCTGTACCATGCCAGCTTTTCATGCGGTTTCTTTTCCTTGACCAGAAAGCCGGCTGCAACAAAAACCAGCGCCACGATGACAGCCTTTCCGATCCAGTGGTGGCCAAAAAGCGTTTGCAGAAGCGTTTTGAAAGGCGCCGCAAGCTCTGCCACTATAACCAGAATTGCAAGCAGACATGCGCTCGCTGCTGCGCCAAGATAGAAATTGAATTTCCTTTTCATGCAAATGCCCCCAGCTTGACAACCCTTCCCATCACGCCTATTAATATGGTAACCGCAATCAGCAGAAGCCACCATTTCCTGCTTTCCTGTATTTTACCCGTGAGGACCATGCCGGCTGCAACCGTCGCTATCACCGGAAGCAGCAGTCCCCAGTGCTCCTTTGTTTCCATGAAAATAGAATGCGCCCAAGGCCACGCGCCGGCCTTTATGAGTGTTTTTGTTGCGGGATAGAAATTTATGTACAGGATGCCTGCCGGGACCAGCACGGACCAGCTTAGTCCAGCAGTCAGGACGGAAAGCGGCCTCAGAATGGAAGATTTTCTCTTCTTCATTTCAAGCAGAATAATTATTGACAGCACCGCCAGCGCCGCGCCCAGAATGATGTGTGCAAATAAAACCGCATCCCTCATGTCATTACCTGAATCTTTTTATCCGCACGTGTACAAATACTATCCAGTATCAAAATTGGTAGCGATAAGCATGGTGTGCCGGGTTGTTGAATCAAGCCATATCATAGGAAAGAAATGGTCTATTCCGGTAATAGAAGAAATAGCCTTCGGCAAATTTGACGGGTTCAATAAATTTCTTGTGAGGACAAAAGACATTACGCCCAGAACCTTGTCACTGCAGCTGAAGGAGCTTGAACATCTGGGCGTGATAGCGAAGCAGAACAGTCCGGACAGCCAGAACACGGCAACATACGCACTCACAAAAAAGGGGCTGGAACTGCACAGGATCATAATAGAAATAAAGAAGTGGAATGTGAGATGGGACGCTGTTTCTGAACAATGCTTAAAAAATACATGCGCAGAATGCCGAAAATAAATGTCATTGCATCAATCAGCTGACCTTTCACAACTTTTAAAAACTTTAAATAATGTGCTGTATATGATAACAGATATGTCTGCTGCCAAACATACTGGACATGTTCTTCCTGTGATAACGGACATCATTCCAGGCGAAACGCCGGAGATCACAAAACTTAGCGAAATCGAGCTGGGACTGCTGCAGACGCAGATTTTATGGCTCCTGAGCAGGAAAAGCGCACATGGCTACGAGCTGATGAAGACGCTTACCGTCTTGCGCGGGGCGAGGATGACGCAGGGCACTTTATACCCGACAATGCAGAGGCTGGAAGAACTTGGGCTTGCGGAAAGAGAGGCCCTGCACGACAGGAAAATCATCTACCATGTCACCGATAAGGGCAAGCAGGTCATGAACGAGACGTGTCTCGCGTTCGTGAAGACGTTCTACGGCATATTTCATGATTATGCATGCAATCGCTGTGATCACTATATCCACAGCAAAGAGGAGAAAAAATAATTCAAATTGGTGATTTGATGACGGCTCTCGAAATAAAAGACCTGCACGCCAGTGTTGACGGGAAAATGATCCTGAAAGGCGTTAATCTTACTATAAGGAAGGGCGAAATACACGCCCTGATGGGGCCTAACGGCTCCGGAAAGAGCACGCTGTCAAATGTGCTTCTCGGCCATCCGCGCTACAAGGTTGAGAGCGGAGAGATAACCTTCAACGGCAAGAACCTGCTCGAGCTGAAACCGTATGAGAGGGCACAGGTTGGCCTGTTCCTTGCGTTCCAGTATCCCATGGAAATACAAGGCGTGAGCTTCGCGCATTTCCTGTTCAGCGCATACAGAAAATTCCAGTCAGCGCCAATAACGCCGACCGATTTCAAGAAAATGCTTGAGGAGAAACTCGCTGTGCTGGATCTTGACAAATCTTTCGTTGACAGGTACCTCAACGTCGGCTTTTCAGGCGGGGAGAAAAAAAGGGCAGAAGTCTTGCAGATGATGATGTTCAAGCCGCAGATTGCTATACTGGATGAGACCGATTCTGGCTTAGATATAGATTCGCTGAAAGCCGTGGCTACAGCTATCAAGAGCATGCACAACAAGGATTTCGGCGCTCTTGTAGTAACGCACTACCAGCGCATACTGAATTATCTGCAGCCTGATTATGTTCACGTCATGGTTGACGGAAAGATTGTGATAAGCGGCGGCAAAGAACTTGCCAGCGAGCTTGAACAAAAAGGATACAATTGGCTGCAGCAAGAGGCATAATTATGACAGACCAGACAAATTTGCTTGATTTGAGGAAAGACTTTGGAACTAAATATGGCTTCAGGGACGAAGTCAATGTTATTCTTAGGACTAGTCCGGGACTTTCCAAGGAAGTCGTGGAGATCATTTCTCGCACAAAAGGCGAACCCCAGTGGCTTCTGGATTTCCGCCTGCGTGCTCTGGAAATTTTCATGAAAAAGCCAATGCCAGCATGGGGCGCTGATTTGTCTGTCATAGATTTCAACAAGATAGTTTACTACGTCAAGCCCACAGAGAAACAAGAAAATTCATGGGACGAAGTGCCTGAGAATATACGCAATACATTTGAGAGGCTTGGCATACCTGAGGCAGAAAGGAGATTTCTCGCTGGCGTTGGGGCACAATATGAATCTGAGTCTGTGTATCACAAGATAAGGGAAGATCTTGCAAAACAAGGCGTCATGTTCATTTCACCCGATCAAGCACTTATACCGGAAAAGAAGCAGGAGCTTGTAGATCTGGGATACGATGAAAATCATGTGGAGCGCGTGCAAGGGATATTCAGGAAGCATTTCAGCACGATAATCCCGCCAGAAGACAACAAATTTGCAGCGCTGAACTCTGCCGTGTTTTCAGGAGGTTCGTTCATTTACATTCCGCCCGGAGTAGAAGTGAACATGCCATTACAAGCATACTTCCGCATAAACTCAGAGAGCTTTGGCCAGTTTGAGCGAACACTGATAATCGCAGATGAAGATTCAAGGGTGTCATATTTAGAAGGTTGCACCGCCCCCGTATACTCTAAAGACTCGCTGCACTCAGCTGTTGTAGAGATTATTGCTATGCCAAGGGCGAAATTACGATATACGACATTGCAAAACTGGAGCAACAATGTTTACAATCTCGTCACTAAACGCGCATTTGCTTACGATGATGCATATGTAGAATGGATTGATGCGAATATTGGATGCCTAACAGGCGATTCAAAGATTTTCCTTAACAATGATGTCAAAGAAATAAAAGATATAGAAGCTGGAGATGTTGTGTTTGCGCTTGATGAGAGCATGGATCTGCAAAGACATCAAGTTCTTGCAAAAAAATATTCTGGAAAACAAAAAGTTTTCAGTCTCGTATCTGAAAATCACAGGGAAATAAAAGCAACTGCTAATCATCCTTTCCTTACTCTGACAAAAATAGGTAAGCGTGTTATTCTTAGATGGAAAAGACTCGATGAAATCACTGAAAAAGATCTTGTTGCAATTTCAGGAGACCTACCAGACTATGGAAAACCCATGAAGATCAAATATTCAAAGAAAACTGGAACAAAGAATATCAAATATCCTGAAACTACTACAGAAGATTTGATGTGGCTTTTAGGATTTTATATTGGTGATGGATATACGGATAGAAACAGAACTTATTTTGCAGTTCCTGAATCTGACAAATCACGTAAAAAAGTGATAGAAATAATAAAGGCTATTTTTGATTTTGAGAAATTCGAGACAAGAGGAGTTGTAATAAGATACAACTCAGTAGATTTTGTACGATTCATTAAACATTTAGGTTTTAGTGGTAATGCAAGAGAAAAAAGGATACCCCAATGGGTATTTTCTCTGCCACATAATCAAAAATTTGCTTTCATAAATGGCTATATAGATGCGGACGGGCATATTAAAAAAGGTCACAAAAATATCTCAATAACAAGTGTAAATCTTAACTTACTCAAGGATGTAAAGACCCTTGCAATAACCTGTGGTTTGGATGCAAGAAAGATATCAAAATGGACTAGAAGAGAAAAGAAGCCTTTAGGAAAAGAAGAAAAAGAATATACACACTATTTTCTTTATTTTGGCGAAAAAAAGCTTAATCAACCCATAAGCTTTTCTAGAGTTTTATCAATTGACTATTGTGGCGAAGAAGATACTTATGACATAGAGGTCGAAGGAATTCATAATTTTGTAGCAAATGGTTTTATTGTACACAACAGCAAAATTACTATGAAGTATCCGAGCGTTTTCATGGTAGGCCCGCGCGCTAAAGCGGATATTCTTTCAGTTGCATATGCAGGAAAAGGCCAGCATCAGGACGCGGGCGGAAAGGCAATTCACCTTGCGCCAGACACTACAAGCACAATCGTTTCAAAGTCAATAAGCAAAGACAATGGAAGAACTTCATATCGCGGCTTAGTGAAGGTCGCTAAAGGCGCTACAAGTGTTAAGTCAAACGTGCGCTGCGATGCATTGTTGCTTGATGAAGAATCAAGAAGCGATACTTATCCGTACATGCAGATCGAGGAAGAAGACACAACTATCTCGCATGAAGCCACAGTAGGCAAGATAGGCGAGGAGCAGATTTTCTATCTTATGGCCCGGGGAATGAGCGAAAGCGAAGCGCTTGCAATGATAGTCCTGGGTTTTGTCCAGCCTTTCACAAAAGAGCTGCCCATGGAATACGCAATCGAGTTCAACCGCCTCGTGCAGCTGGAGATGGCTGCTGCGGGCGCAGTTGGGTAATGCCGGTGGTGTGCGGTATGAGAGAAGAATATCCAGAAGTACTTGCGTACCAGATTCTTGGCTTGTTGGAGGGCGGATTGAAAACGCAGCATGAATTACGCAATTGGTATGGCATGCATCCTGAAGAACACATGGTGGTTGATGCTGCTTTGAAAATACTAATGATCGAAGGAAAAGTAACGATGTATGATATAGGCACAGATATTTGCTACATGAAAAGATGATTATCATGGGTACAGAACCGCAATGGCTGCAGGAAAAGAGAAAAGAAGCCGAGAGCCTCTTAGGCGAACTTCCGGATGAAACAGTGAGATATGTTGTTATTCCTGCTTCAAAGCCCGCAGACAGCAAGAACCATGATTCAGGCTATGCGGCAACCATAGTGCAGCATGATTCGCAGACAGAAATAAGGCTGCCGGAATGTATTGCCGGCAGAGTAGTTGTCAAAAACATTCAGGATGCACTGCAGGATGAAAAGCTTGCTGCATATTTTGAAGAGCCTAAGAGCAGGCAAAGCGCTGCAAATATCGCATTCTTCAATTCGGGTGTTTTCATTTTCGTTCCGGACAACACTGTGATTGAGGAGCCGATTTATCATATGATGGTTGTTGGAGAGCAGGCTTCTGTAGTCAGCAGGAATATCATAGTTGCAGGGAAAAACTCGAAGGTGAAAATAATCAAGGAGATTACAGGCAAAGGCGAAGGGCAATATAGTGAAGTGACTGTTATCAAGGCAATGGAACAGTCTGCTATAGAACTTCTCTCGGTGCAGAATCTCGACAGGGCAAACGCATGCATAAAGAGGCATGCATCATGCGAAGCCGGAAGCCTCTTTGACATGAGAACAGCTTTTTTCGGCTCAGAAAATACGTACGCAAGAAATGAAATAGACCTTGATGGAGAAGGCGCAGAAACATCAACAACTGATATTTATTTCGGCACAGGCACACAGAAATTCGACTCTTTCTCACTTATCAATCATAATGCAAGAAATACAAGAAGCAGATCTGACGTCAGAGGCGCGTTGAAAGACCTGGCAAAGCTTGCGCCTCATGGAAATGTAAAGATAGAAAAGCAGGCGCATGGCTCTGATGCATTTCTGACAGAGCACATATTGATATTAAATGCAGGCGCCGAAGCAGACCCGGTGCCGGCGCTGGAAATAGAAACAAGAGACGTGAAAGCAGGGCATTCGGCTTCAGTAAGTCATATGGGTGAAGAACAGGTTTTTTACCTGCTTGCCCGCGGCATTGATGAGCCTGAGGCAAGGAAGATGATAGCCCTCGGCTTTCTGGAGCCTGCTATGAAAATGGCAGAAAGCCTTAGAATGCATGTGATGTCAAAGATTGAGCAGAAATGGGATGAAAAAAGGTGAAACAATGGACGGAATACAGCAGCAGGAACTGAATGTTGACGGAATAAGGAAGGATTTCCCGATTCTTGAAAGATTTGTCAGAGAAAAGAAATTAGTTTATCTTGATAATGCTGCAACTACGCAGAAGCCTTTGCAGGTCATCAATGCGCTGACTGATTACTACACGAAATACAACTCCAACGTGCATCGTGCGGTGCACACGCTGAGCGCAGAAGCCAGCGAAGCCTACGATAATGCGCGGCAGAAGATAGCAGGCTTCATCAACGCGAAATTCAGGGAAATTGTTTTCGTGAAAAATGGCAGCGAAGGCGCAAACATTGTCTTGCACTCGCTTGTTCTTGACAGATTCAAGCCAGGCGACGAGATAATCTCTACCGTCATGGAACACCACAGCAACATAGTCCCGTGGCAGCTTGCCCAGAAGAAAGGCATCAGGCTGAAGTTCGTTGATATTGACGACAGGGGCCAGTTGAAAATGGAACAATTCGATGAACTGATGACAGAAAGGACAAAGCTTGTGACTGTTGCTCACGTATCAAATGTACTGGGGACGATCAATCCTGTGGAAGAAATTGGCAGAATAGCACACGATGCAGGCGCGTTCTTCATGATTGATGCTGCGCAAAGCATACCGCATATGCCATTTGACGTTAAGAAGGTAGACTGCGACTTCTGCATATTTTCCGGCCACAAAATGCTTGCACCTACAGGCATAGGATGCCTGTACGGCAAGGAAGCCCTTCTGGAAGATATGGAACCTTTTCTCCGCGGCAGCGACATGATAAAGGAAGTGAAACTCCTCGAATCGACGTGGAACGACCTGCCTTACAAGTTCGAGACCGGTACGCCGAACATCGCCGACTCGATAGCATTCGGCGCGGCAGTTGATTATCTCAACGCATTAGGTATGAAGAACGTCTGGGGGCATGAACAGAATCTTGTTAATTATGTGATGAAGCGGCTAAGCGAGATAAAAGATCTTGTCATTTATGGCCCGCAAAAAAGAGGCGGCGTGATATCCTTCAATCTCGGCGACGTCCACTCGCACGACACTGCAAGCGTCTTGGATGAGCAGGGCATAGCCGTGCGCAGCGGCCACCACTGCGCCATGCCGCTCATGAAGCGCCTGGGCATAACAGCTGCAACAAGGGCTAGCTTTTACATTTATAACACAAAGGAGGAGATTGACCGCCTTTGCGATGCGCTTGAGCAGGCGAGAAGTGTTTTCAAGCTCTAGTATTTTATAAGAATTATTTCATTATTCTAATTATATGATAGAGATTTTTGGCATTGGTTTATTGGTAACATGCATGTTTCTTGAAATTAAAAGAATACTACAATTGTTGCTGCTGTCGCAAGAGGTGTAGCAAGTATTATCTATGGTCTCATGTTGTTTGTACCTGTATAGTAGTGATAACCTTAAAAGCTTTAATTTGGAAACAGTAATATGAAAATTGTTAATAAGTTGTTAGAAGGACTTTACAGCACAGCAATGATAGGTGGAAAACTTGTATCTGAACATTACAATGGAAATACTGAATGGTTTACAAAAGCGTATTTGAATGATATTACACTTCCTTTCGGATTGTATTTTTTAGGGAAACTATTAACTACAGAAAGTAAACATCGTGAATTATTTTTTGCAAGCTATACGTTTCTTTGTTGTTCAGCTTTTGAAACTTTACAAGGACTTGGTTTATACAAAGGAACTTTTGACCCAAGAGATTTTATTGCATATGCTGCTGGAACAAGTCTAGCTTTTGCTTTAGATAAATTAACACTGAGAAAAGACGATCCAAACTTTGAAAATTAAAGACTGGCTTAGTTTTAATTTATCTTCTCATGTAAAACTCTTTCTTTTTTTCATCAAAGCGCTCTATTGCATACCTAAGCATGGTACGAGGCATTTTCTTATGGTATTTTTGCAGGAACCTTTCTGCTTCCTTTTGGTTGCGTTTTCCAACTTCTCTGAGCATCCATCCGCAGGCTTTATGTATCAGATCATGCTTCTCTTCAAGCAATAATTTTGTTATCTTGAAGGTTTCCTTGAACCTGTTCCTCTTGATGAATGCGAAAGTGGAGATTATTGCCATTCTTTTTTCCCAGAGATTTCTGGATTTTGCCAGCTTGTAAAGCAATGATTTCTCCTTGTCGAAATTCTCAAAAAGCGCGGCTTTTTGGAATTCTCGAAATCCAAAGGATTTCGGAATCTCAGAGAAACGAGGTTTCTCTGAAGATCTCGGAGAAGCGAAGCTTCTCCCAAGAAGATATTCGCCAAGTATTTTGTCTGCGGATAAATCTACGAGATCCCAGTTGTTTATGAAATTTGTATTTTTTAGGTAGAAATTTACTATAAGTTTTCTGTTCTTTTCATTAGCTTTCTTGAACTTTTCTACAAGAATGAGTAGAGCCACTAACCTGTGTTCGTGTATCTTGCTTTCAAGGAGTTCCTGAATTGTCTTGACATCAGCTTCGATATATCTCTTTGCGATTTCCCTTGACTGCGGAACTGGGATGCCCAGGAATATATCGCCCTCGCCGTACTGACCTTTGCCTGTCTTGAAAAAACCTGAAAGTATTCTGGCCTTTTCTGGGTTTGATAAATGATGCAAATCCTTAGTAATTATAGAATACGACATGCCTTTTTTCTGACCTCGCGGATTATCTTAGTGGCGTATTCTTTTACAATAGGTCTTGAAGACTCCAATTCGTCTGTAGCATCGCCATCAAATGTGGCATCAACAACAGAAATAGATGGATCGTCTCCGCCATCTGAATAAAAAGTTAAGAAGCATCCTTGTACTGGACAAGTAAAGGCCTCTAACACACTTGGAGCGGCTTCATTTAGAAAAAAATGTTTTCCATCAAGTTGGCCAAAATAGACCCCGTAGACGCCAAATTTAAAGTACCATCCTTGTTTTGTATATGCAAGCCTATAATCTTCTCTGTATTGTGGATTAAGGAGTAATCTTTTTTCTCCGTTAACTCTAACTTCTTTGCAGTCTGCCCATTTATCAACTGACATAATTCTAAATAACTGTTTATCTTAAGAATCTATCTGGCAAATCAAAATTGATCCTTATGTTCGACATGTACACGGAAGTGATACTGGATTATTACCGCTACCCGAGGAACTACGGCAGGCTTGACGGCGCGAATGCGCAGGCCCGTGACCTGAACCCGCTTTGCGGCGACGAGATTGAAATTCATGCAAAGATAGGCGACGGCAAGATTGCCGACATAAAGTTCTCGGGCAAGGGCTGCGCTATTTCCCAGGCGGCTGCAAGCATGCTGACTGAATTTCTTAAAGGCAAGACGGTGGAGCAAGCAAGAAACATCAGCAAGGAAAATATACTGGAGATGCTCGGCATAGAGATAAGCCATGTGCGGCTCAAGTGCGCACTGCTTGGGCTCAAGGTCGCGAAGACAGCTGTTTATAATTATTTGGGCGAGAAGATGAATGAAGAAATGTAGGACCGGGGTTTCTTTTCATCTCCTGTCGACAGACAGATTGTTGATGTTCCTGCTGATTACTATTAAGATATCGAGTGGTTTATAAACGAGAATTTCAGACTGGTAACCTAAACGGGTGGTCTATATTCTCGTTTTTTCCTATAAGCATAAGAGTTTGCAGTTCAAATAAAACTCATGAATTCAACACAAGAACGTGTGGCAATTTTCATAGATGGCAGCAACTTTTATCATAGCGTCAAGGAAATATTTGGTATCCACGATAATCAAATCGATTTTTCAAAGATTATAGAAATTCTCAGGAATCAGAAACTACTTATCGGGACCTACTACTACAATGCTT
Source organism: Candidatus Aenigmatarchaeota archaeon (assembly GCA_018304565.1). Classification (GTDB taxonomy): domain Archaea; phylum Aenigmatarchaeota; class Aenigmatarchaeia; order GW2011-AR5; family GW2011-AR5; genus JACPDL01. The sequence goes on along the minus strand of JAGVVX010000011.1, from coordinate 3,271 downwards.
CATTGGACAGAGGCTATAACGAAGAAATTTATTGGAAGCAACAGAAGTTCTTTGCTGAATTGAGAAAAATACCAGATTTTCACGTAGTACTTTGTAATATGCGAAAAACACGAAAACCAGACGGTAAGATGGAATTTGCAGTGAAGGGTGATGACATCTATCTTGCGACAGATATGTTGTCATTTGCCTACGAAAACAAATATGATGTAGCGATACTGGTGAGTGGCGATGGCGATTTTGTGCCTGCTATCAAAAAGGTACAGAAATTGGGCAAGAAAGTAGAGAATGCCTATTTCTCTGGCAGCAGGTCTAACTTTCTAAGGAGCGTGTGTAACGCTTCAATCCTTATGGACGAAACCGTCAGAAAATGCTTGAAAGAACAAAAATAAGCCCAGTGTCGCCCCTCTGAAGAGGGTGCAAGACTGGGGAGCATATAATTAATTATAGAGTTGCTCATCTTTTAAAGGTTTAGATACCGAAGGGTTTTTTCTTTGATTTTCGGCACTTGACTGCCAAATCTTGCGAATGATATTCTCGGATTCACTGGCTTCTCCTCAACAAAAGCCTTTCCTTCTTTTCTTTCAGGCCATAGGGATTTCTAAGGCGCTTTACTAAACGGAATCCAAGCTTTGAATGACCGGCCATAGACTCTTTATAATCAGTGCTTATTATAGTGAGAATTGGCAGCTGCGTTGTGCTGATAAGCTTTCTGTAGAGTCTTGAACCGATGCCTTTCCTGCGGTATTCTTCATCAACTATCCATTCGGTCACATAGAGTTCATTTCCAGAGGTTCTGAAGGCTGCAATGGTACCGACTATTTTACTCCTGTGCTTGGCAACAAAGACATAACCATGGACTATCCAGTCGCACATGTCATACCAGTTCGATTGGCCGCCTTCGTCTTTCCATATGTTCTTTTGTAGTTCCAGAATCCCGTCTACGTCAGAAACCCGGGCCCTGTCGATAGAAATCTTCATTGATAATTTAACTTGTTAGAGGATTAAAGTGAAATCTGGCTCATGAAAGAGTTATAAACTCTTGAGTAAAGGCTTGTCATAAGTGAATCTATAATATAGACTCGGATAACTAAAACAGGAAAAGAAAGAAAACAAAAGACCTATTTCTTCTTGTAGAGCTTCCAGAAAATCGGCGATGAAGCCTTTGCTACCAGACCAAGCACGAGAAGGACGACTGCGCCGACCTGTATGTCCGCGCCAGGCGTTGTCAGGTAGTAAAGAAGGGCCCACAAGAAAGCATATGCGAAGATCACTGACACGATCCAGCCAAGAGACTCTTGGGTTTCCACTCTAGCACCTCCATAAGTTACTATAGCGGGCTTTTCTTTTATAGACAGCTGCAGAAATCCGCCAACCACGCCTGTAATTGACGCGTAATTTGGCTGAATCCTCGGCCTGATTCAGGGAATCAGCATTTACAGCTTCCTGATTTCCGGCAGCGGACCCCAAACGGGACGGAAGCCGCCATCCGAGTCCGAGTTCCAGCGCCTGCAGCCCGCATCGACGCTCAGGCACCTCTCGCCGTGATGCCAGCTGCTCCTGCGCTCGACAGCAACGTCATAATGTCCTGATATCGGGTCCTGCGGTACGTCAAGGTTTTCCCTTAGCCAGCCGTGTAATGCGTAAGGTGTTTCGTGTTCGGTTGTCTGTTCTACTTCTGTGAATATGCCAAAAATAGGGTGCATTTCCCTGATAACGTGGCCTCTGCTGTATGGCACTGCCAGTTCGCCTTTAGCATGATTGACTTTATCTATGATATCCTTCCAGTTATCGCGTGTGAATTTGGGATCAGCTATATCTCTCAGGTATGACATTATGCCTGTTTCTATGACAAGGGCTGTGATTTTATCCCCGACATTATATGGCTTTCGCAAATCCGCTTCCCTGAAGCGTAGCCCTGTCGTATTCCAATTCCAAGCGTACCAGTTTTCATCATTATTAGCGAAATAATCCCTTAATTCCTCTAGATCTCTAAGCTTCCTTGTTCCCGGGCTTGCTTTTCTGTATATGGCTTCCTCTTCGCCTGCGCTTGGGGGGCTTAAGTATTTGCCAGCAGCCATCATCTCAGGATCTGTCATTCTGACTGCCATGATGAAAGTATCGTAGAAATCTGCCCTGGTCCTGACTAATCTTGGCGAATACTGCAAAGAGTACGTGTCTTTTGGCACTTCTATTTTCCTGTCTGTAGGAACGCTGGTTGCAGTTGTCATTTTGAAAACCTCGTGTTTTCGAAATCCCAGAAAGTGCATGCTTTCTGAGGATTATGACCACTCGTATTGTTATCGCAGCAAAGTATGTAAAACCGCAGGCTTGCATGGGCAGAGCCAGTGGTGTAAAAGAAGACAGAAAGAAAAGGAAATCAAAGAACGTCCCAAAACTCTATATTTGCTTGTTAGTAGCTTTTTTTACTTTTTGGAAGCCAGCGTGTAGACTGCCTTAAGAGCCACAAGAACTGCAGCCGGTGCTACGAATGTCGCAACATTGTTTAGGATAGTGTCAATTATCGTTCCCAGCCCGCCGATGACAGTGTCAATAGAGCTGAATGTTGCTGTAGCTGCGACCACAAGGGCAATCGAAGCAATCAGGAAAGGCGCTGTCTCCTTCTCAGAAACGTTGAGGAACCCAACTACCAGACCTAGCAGGACCAGCAATACAGTTACCCAAGCCGTGCTTGCCTGAAGCAAACCGGCGAGTACTGCTATTACGACCACTGCCAAGAAGGCGAGTTCGCCAACTTTTTCCATTTTCATCTTATTATACACCCCGTTTTCAAGGCCTTGGCAGGCTGTGCCCGCCCAAGCCCGATACAAATGTCTAACTGGAAGCTAATATTTAAGCCTTTTGGTTCAAGCGAAGTTTTAAATAGTGGCGGAAGCCTTCCGCCTGCCGGCATACTAATCTTTAACCTACCAAGTTCCTCAGAAAGCGTAGCTTTTTGGAATTCTCGAAATCCTTTGGATTTCGGAATCTCAGAGAAACGGAGTTTCTCTGAAGATCTCGGAGAAGCTTTGCTTCTCCCAAGACTTAAGAAGATTCCAACCGAGATATAGGCATGGCAAGATCGCAAGCAAAGGCTGCCAAGGCCGGTAAGAAGATTGAGGTTGCGACGCCCCTTCAGGGACTTTCTGATAAGGAGCTGGGAGACCTTGGGGAAACGGCCCTATATCTAGGAGCTTATAGATGGATTAATAATGTTGGCGACAAGGGTGCCGAAGGCTGCAGAGCGGGACTATATCCCTTATTTTCCCAGAGA
>JAGVVX010000009.1 GCA_018304565.1 Candidatus Aenigmatarchaeota archaeon | reverse complement strand
AGCCTTTCGTTTATGGTTTCTGTCTGGCTGCGTATCGCCGACAGCTGGGCCTCTATTATGTTCAGCCTGTCCAGAATGTCGTAATTCCTTGATGATTCATCCTTATTTTCATACTGTTTACTTCCAAAGCCTTGATCGATAGTCAGGTCTTTCAATTTGTGCCTTTGGATTATCGGCTCTGAGAAATCAGGTTCCTGCGGCTGGTCGAAAGAAGATCTGGCCGGCAGGGGCTCAACCGGCTCGGGCATACTTGGCTCATCCAGAGGATTGGGCTCGCCAAGAACATGAGACCTGAAATCGTATACGTCTTCATCGCTTTTCCTGTGCGTAATCCTATCCTTCAGCCTGCCAAATAAACCCATGAATAATCAATGGATTTGCCGGTTTATATCTGTTGGTATCGCAGAATTATAGTTAACCAAGTAAAGAATCCTGATATTATAACTTGGTTTACTATATGTGACCAACTTGTGTAATATACCAAATATTAAGTTGGTCAGCTATAACAATAAAATTATCACGTTCTTCATGTCGGCGTTTCTCCCCTTGTTTCGCGCTCTATCTGCAGCGTGCGCAGTACGCGGTCGCGTATTCTGTGTATATCGTCTTTTGCGAAGTCTATGTATTTCCGCCTCTGGTGGTAATAGAATGACCTGTTGTAAAACCACCAGAAACTTCTCTGAATGAAATTTGAGTATTCGTATGTTGTTATGACAGTGCCTTTCAGTTCAAGGTAGAGCCAGCCATGCTTGTCTTTCAGGCTCTGCGCGCCTTGCGCTATTGCCCGTATCGTAGTTCTTGACCAGTTATCGTCTGCGCGCTTGCAGAACCATGCGCCATAAAAGCCCCTTGGATCTTCAGTAGAATCCCAGCGCACGTCTGTCTCAAATGTATCCTTGCCGGTGACTTTCATGGTGTCCCTTATGACACGGGGAAACATTGCAAAAGCAGAAAACGGATTCGGGCCGTTGTACCTTATAATCAGCTTGTCGGTGGGAGCAAGTATGTCGTCAATTATCGAGATTTTCATGCCTGCGCGCCCTCCCTGAGGACTTCCCCGAAATGCTTGATGCTGCTTTCAAAACTTGTGACAAGTTCCTTTGCAAAGTTCAGGTATTCCATTCGTTTTTTGTGATAGAACATGTTGTGCCAGAATCTTCGGGTCATCTCATAAATTATGTTCTGCTGCCACACCGTATCTTGCGGGTATTCTGTTATAAGGCGCGGCCTTATACGCATATTGACCTTGCCCTCATTATTGACAGAGAAGCCGCTGAAGTCTATCTCGACGGTTATGTACGAAAACGTATCAAGAATCTTGTTGACTTCCCAGCCTACAGAGAACCGCTCGCCGTCTTTAGTCTTTTCCCAGCTGTACTCCTTTTCCTGGACATACGCGTCTGGAACGTTGAAGACGACACGCACCAACTCGTTTATCTTCTTGTAGAATTTATCGGGAGCAGGGCCCGTGTAAGATATGTTTATCTCCTTTACCGGCTCGAAGACATAATCCCATATCAGAAGTTTTGTTCTTGCCCATACCACAGAAATGCACCTTATTGTTATATTTATGCCGGCCTTTATAAATTACCTTCTATCTGATCTCCTTTTAGTGAAAAGCTTAATTATAAGGAATACAAATAACTAGCATGGTATTCGAGATCATAGCTGCCGCTGTGCTTATAGCATTCGGCCTGCTTTCGATCTATTTCTCCGTGAGCGAAGGCGCAAGCGATGAGAAGATGCTTGCAATCCTTGCCATAGGCACTGCCGCACTGCTGCTTGGGTTATGGATACTTATAACAAAACTGACGCTTATATTGCTGCTCCGGAAGCTTGGCGGGCTGCTGCTGGTGATTGTAGGCGGCTTTTTGGTGTTTGGCTTTCCCGATATCGGCGACTACCAGAGGCCTGGAATGAGCAAGGCCGGCATATTCATAGGCCTGATAATTCTGATAATAGGCTTGTATTATCTCTTCTTCTGAAAGAGGAAGAAAACCGTCACAATAAGCCATCTTCGATGGCTTGCTGCGTTGGTTTTCTTCCCTCTACCCTTCTTTCCTAGCAAAAGTATTATAAAAAGAAAAACCTAGGAAAATGTTTTCTTCCCTCTACCCTTCTTTCCTAGCAAAAGTATTACAATACAAATCAGAATTTATCTTCCCTCTGCCATTCCACTTGTTCAAGCGTGATGCCTCACCACCCTAAAGGGTGGTGCGTCCGCTTTCGTTTCGCATACCATCCATCTACACCTTAAAAGGTGTAGCGTTGCGAAACGAAAGTAAAGCTTAATTAGAGACAGTCACATAAGGAAAATAAACGCGGTGAAACTATGCCAGAGAAAAAGAAGTTCATACTAGAGGATTCTAATTTCGCCAGGGACAGGATAACGAGCGAAATAAAAGAGGGAAAAATAAGGGACTTCAAAAAACAAATAGGCCATGTTATGATACTTCCGCCCTTTGAGGCCTATGTGAGACTGGACGCAACGGGCCCGCCTGGTTTCACGTCTGGCATGCTGTATTCACTGTCATTCCAGGTGAGAAAATGGGAATACAATATTGTAAAAGCCGACGAATGGATCGAGGTCAACCCGGTACACGCGCAGTATTACCAGCTTACACACAGGCAGAAGGAAGAACTGGAAGGAAGGATAAAAAGCGGCCTTGCTTCAACTTCGCAATCTGTCGCAGACCTTGAGCTGCTCATGCATGACGAGAGGAAATACAGGGAGTTCCTGCACTACTTCGGTTATCGTACTTTCAGAGAGATTGCTGAAGAAGCCAAGAAAAAGGACGATGCAGAGTCGCCTGACTATGACTTTATCGATGTAAACGAAGACCCGCAGAAGGCAAAGAAGCACGCCGATGAGCACTCCCTGAAGGCAGTGTTCATAGACCAGGTGGATGCCCACACAGGCGAGGGCATAGCAATGAGGAACATAGTAGCCAGGTGGCCCACGCTCATAACCGATTTCATGAAGATGAGCGACGAAGACACTGATGTCAACAAGGCAATGAAGAAGCTGGATGTATCAAAGGCGGAAGCTGTAGTCCTGGTAACCAAAAACAAGCTGTATCAGGAATGGAAGAAGCTCTTCGGCGTGGAGATAAAATCACGGTACAACAGGATAAAGGAACTTGTGAAAAGCAGGAAAAAATCAGTAGAAGAGTACAGGAACTGGCTGAAGCCCACAATTGCAAGGCACAGGATGGTACAAGAAGGTCTTGCAAGCGAGGGGGGGCGGGCAGGATTAAGCACTGCTTTTATCAAGCATGAAAGCCAGGCACTTGCACTGTCAGAGATTGTAATGTGGGTCTGGAAAGACACAGGACCCGCCACTGAATTCTACAAAGGCGGCACAGAGGAGCTGGCGAAACTGATGGCAGGCGTCGAGAGCGGCAAATCAAGGCTTTCCCCATATGACAACTGGACAAAGAAAAACCTTATATTCCACCCGGAACAGGGACTTGCGGTAAAATATCCCTGGATCACCGACGAGTGGGTTAAAAAACAACTGCCTACTTTCTACCCTCCTGCAAACCGGTGGATGCTTCCCCACAAGCCTTATTACGCCTTCTTCATCATAACCATGGAAAGGGCTAATATACGGATGCCTACAGGGGCAGAGCTTGAGGATGGCACATTTGATGTAAATGCAGTATTCCTGAGCCAGAACGCGCTTTTCGTGAAGCTTCTCGAACTCAGGGCGAAGCAGGAAGAGATGAACAGGTATGTTGATGAGCTTATAGGCACAGGCCCTGCGAACGTTGAGGGCAAGGCCCTGAAGTTCGATGATAAAAACTACATTGAACCTTTCAAAAAATTCTTCGAGTGGTTCAGCCTTGACTTTGCCTTCAGGAAGGGCGGGCCTTATGAAAGGGACTTCGAAGACAGGTACACAAAATATTATGCCCCGGGCGTCATGGACAAATACAGGCAGATAACCGGTTTCATAAAGACCAAGATGGGCCTGGGCGTGGCCTAACAAATCCCTTTCTTTAGTAAAGAAAGGTCTTTGTATTTCCCAAAGAAACAACTATCTTTCCTATTTAGAAAATTATATATTACAGCTCAGACGAATTAGCTAGCATGGCGTACAAAGTCGGCATTTCTTCGGGCTGGTGGAACATAGCCAAGGATCCCAATCTGCTGGGTTTGCCGCTAAAAGCCGGTTCGTTTGGCGCCACTACCGGCGTCCAGTTCAATCAGGTGGATATGGAAACCATAACAGAGTTCGTCGAGCCGGATCTCAAGGACAGGTTCCGCCGCATCGTTGACAAGCTGGGCATTGAAGTCGGGCTGCACGGGGAAATAGGAAATATAGTTGCGCTTGAGTCCGCCGAGCGCCGCATATGGGAACAGGCGCATGAAAGACTGTGCATTGCATTGAAGTGGGCAGCAGAACTCAAGATGATTTACATCAACATCCATTTATCACAAAATGTCATCGTCCAGCAGGAAGAAGCACGCATCAGGCCTTTTGGCTTTCAGTACCAGATCGTCACGCCTACAGGAGAACCATTTTATGCTTTAGCTGAAAGATCAGAAGCAGTGAAGGATTTTGTTGTCAGAAGATTGCCAGACAGGACATTACTCGGTGAAGAGTCTTTTCAAAAATTAGCCCAGGAAAAAGCAAATGAAATCCAGAAAGGTTTACAAAAGAAAATTGATGACGAGATAAAAAAAAGAACAAGCCATATTCCTAATTATGAACAAGTTCCGCCCAATGAAAGAAGAATTTTCGAACAGCAGATTGCTGAAGATGTGCAGCGGGCGGTCAATGAAGAAATTAGAAGAGTATTCAACGGCGGCGACACAGATGTCCTTTACGAAGCATGGAAAAGATCCCAATTTTCTAAGTACGTTCTTGAAGCAGGAGAAATAGACGCTTATTACGCTGTCGCTTATGATATGTCATCCAGAAACGACCCTTTATGGACAAATATCGTAGGCAACATGAACCCGGAAGTGGCTTACAATGAAAAGCCATTGGAATTCAATGCCGCAATATCTGCCGCTTATCTTGAAGGCCATTTCAGGGTGAAAAATCACTCCAACAAAGATCATCTAAATGGCATGAACATGGTTGAATGGTGTGAAAAGCATAACCTGATGCTTTGCATGGAAATGCCGCACTCGCAGCAGGGTCAGGAAGGCCTGATGAGGTTCTTCCATCCGTTGCATTCGCAGTATCTTGTGAGAAAAATCGGATCTGGCCATGTAAGGCTTTGCATAGACTTTGAGCAAAGCATGGCACAAAATATTGATGTAGACGAAATGATCAAGAAATCTCCAGGAGATTTTGGCAAACTAATATTCCTTCTCCATTTGGGCGAACCGATACCCTACTTCGGCACTGCGCACATACCGATAACAATTGGCGGGCAGGGACAAGAAATACTTTACAGGTGGATATATGGCCTCCGAAAGAAGGGCTACAAGAGCGGTTACGTAATATTTGAACGCGGCGGCGGACGCGGCGGCGGAAGGGGCACGAACTACGATGTCTTCGAGGAAAGCGTCAAGGCCATACGCCAGATGGTTAAATATTTAGACCAGGATACTGAACCATTGAATTTACCACCTGAATTCTTCGGCATAGGCTTCGAGAACCCTGACGTATGGGCAAGACAGTTAGTGACTATGCGTGAACACGCATGGGATCCGCTGCAGGATGTTTTCATAATACCGGAAGAAAAGCACTTCTTCCTTGGGAGCTCGGCTGTCCAGAAAGGCAAGGCGCAGGAATGGGAAAGAAGGAAATTCCGTTAAGCTTATAAGTTCTTCTTTATAACATACGTAATATTATGAAACTGCATAGTACTAAAATATATCAAAAGTTATATAATGAAACCGGTATACAAAAAGTAGCTGAGATACTATTTGAATTTCCTGAAAAGGAATTCAGTCTTAGTGATTTGGCAAAAGAAGCCGGTGTCGCAAAGGCAAATATAGGCAGCATGCTGAAAATTTTGTATAAAGCAGAGTTTATAGAAATAACAAAGTTGAACAAAATATGGAGAATTAAGGCTAAACAAAATAGCTGGAATTTCATAAAAGCAAAAATCGTGCGTAACATTCATTTAATTTATCAAAGTAACATTGTTGAATTTCTCAATGATTATTACAAAAACCCTAAAGCTATTGTACTTTTTGGCAGTTTCAGAAAAGGTGAGGATATGACAGGTTCTGACATAGATATAGCAATAGAAACAGATGAAGTCCAAAATTACAAAATATTGAATTTGAAAGAACTTGCAGATTTTGAAAATATTCTCGGCAGGAAGATACAGATACATATATTTAATCGAAAAGACGTCGACATAAACGTATTCAACAATATTGCCAATGGCATAGTACTAGGTGGTTTCTTAGAGGTGAGAAAGTGATAAGAAAAAGGATAGATTTCTTTGAAAGTTCTGGCATGTTAAGAATTCGCCAGACAGACAGAGAAAAAATAAAATCACTTATAACTTCTGCAAAAATAAACGCAGATGTTGTAAAAAAGATAAAAGTGGATGAATTAAGTTCTACAGTCATATTCAGAGAAATTTATGAATCAATAAGACAGCTTGGAGACGTACAGTGGTGGTTGATAGGATATGAACCACTTAATCACGAAGTCAGCCTAGAAATACTGAAAGAAATAGAAATAAAAGAAAAGATTAAACTCAATCATCTTGCAAGATTCAAAAAAATAAGAAATGACATAAATTACAGGGGTTTTCGAGCTACTGTAGTACAAGCGCAAGAAATTTTATCTTTTTGGAACTCTTGTGGAAAAGAAATTATTGAAATTACAGAAAGCAAAATAAAATAAAAGTCACTTTTATTTCGTTTTCATTGTGAAGACGCCATCCCAGTTCTTAGGCGGAGTTTTCTTCAGCTTTATGCACCTTTTAATGAAAATTCGCGAAGCCTTGTCTTCCCTTATTTTGAGGACTTTTCTGAATTCTGCAATGGCTAAAGACCATTTTTTCTGGGTGTAATAGCCAAAACCTTCCTCGAAATGTCTTATCATTATTTTTGTCTCTTCATCAACACCAATGTGTTTTCCCAGAAGTTCGTATATATACAAAGGCTTTTCCTTGCCTTTTACCCTTATGAGATCAATCTTGCGGCATGTGAATATGTTTTTTACTTTCTGATATGTTGATTCTCCAATTATTATTGACGTTTCATATTGCTTGTTCAGCCCCTCCATGCGCGAGGCCGTATTCACAGCATCACCTATTGCCGTATAATTCAATCTCTGTGCAGAGCCCATGTTGCCAACAATTGCTTCTCCTGTGTTGATTCCAATCCCGACGCTAATTCTCGGCGTTATTTCTTCGAGCTTGTTTTTCATTTCTAATGCTGCTTCGCATGCAAGTTCTGCATGCCGTTCTTCTTTCAAAGGCGCTCCCCAGAAAGCCATAATAGCATCGCCTATATACTTGTCGACAACGCCGCGCCTTTCAACTATCACTTCTGTCATGGAGCTAAGGAATTTGTTAAGGAATTGTACAAGATCTTCAGGCGATAGTTTTTCGGATATCGAAGTAAAATCTCTTATGTCCGAAAAGAGTATGGTGATTTCCCTTTTCTCGCCTTTCAGCGCAAGGTTTTCGGTGCCATGACTCAATATTTCTTTAGCCACCTCTGAAGAGACATATTTTCCGAAAATATTTGTTACGAGCTTTCTCTGCTTAGATTCAAAGACGTAGAAAACCGCAACATGGGCAATGTAGCCTGTAGACAATAGTAACAGAGGATAAAGAATATTCATTACAATGCCGCTGTCAAAAATAACTGCTGCGAAAAAGACGTAAACAATGCCAGCAGCAAAGACAATTACAGTAGCAATAGAAACCCTGAAAAAATAAAGAATTAGAGCTGCAAAAATGCTTAGTACAAAAATAATCAAGATGACTGATAATGCGCCCTGTCGATTCAGGTAATTGCCCGTGGCTAAAGTCTGGAATATATTCGCATGGATTTCCACTCCTGACATCTGCCTGCTTGATACTGGCGTGAGATAAGTGTCTCTTAAATCAGGAGCTGTTGCGCCTATCAGAATTATTTTTCCATCGAACAATACAAGGTTAAGCCTGTCATTTAATATATCAGTATAAGAATAATGGGTAAAAGTCTCAGGGCCTCCGGCGTAATTAATTAGGATTTGCGTTTCTGCTGTTTCATTGTAAGTAAGAAACTTCTTTATCGAACTGCTGAAAGATTCGTGATTTTCAATTCCTTCTATAAAAACCGGTGCAGAGCGAACAACTCCATCACTGTCTGTGAATATATTTGCAAAGCCTCCGGCATAATTGCCAGAGAAAACAGGCTTGAGCAGATGTTCTCCGTAAAGACTGCCATTCCTGAAAGAAAAATCTGTGTATTCCACGACAAGAACAACATTGCCTGCGCTATTGATAGATTCTTCAAATGCTTTGTCATCTTCAGAAGGCTCGAAGAACCCTATATCAAAAGCTATAACCCGCGCACGATCTTTCAGTTTATCTACCAGCTGTGCATGTATCTTTCTGTCCCATGGCCATCTTCCGATTTCCTGCAGGCTCCTGTCGTCTATACCAATGATTACTACATCATCAAGGGCATACTTTCCGCCGTAAAGATTATCTGAAATCCGTGTATTGTATGCAGAAAGAAAGCCAACAGAAAAAAGCAATGAGAGAACAGAAGCAACACTCAAAGATATCAATAAAGACAATCTGAGTTTGCTGAGCATATTAAACCTTTATCTCAAATCCTAACTGATTTAAGGCTCTATCTATCTGATCCTGGCTGTATGTGCCACGAAGCGCATTGTCTATATACTCATCAACCTGTTCGTCCGTCAGCTTGTACTGAGATTTCGCTATCAACAGATAAATCCAATACTTTGACTTTATTTTTTCGCGCAATTCAAGAAGGAATTGTTCATCTTTTTCCTTGTTTTTTCTGATCCAGCTGTCTTCGGCCAACGGTTTAACA
>JAGVVX010000008.1 GCA_018304565.1 Candidatus Aenigmatarchaeota archaeon | reverse complement strand
CTACCGAAAGTCGTTTTGTTATCTATGGGAACTGAATTTCCTTCAGGGGCGCTTGAATTAGGTATAGCCGGCGAAATGATGAAACGCGTCATTGCCCGCGTATCAGGTACAACAGACACACAAATAACAAAAAAATACAAAGAGACAGGAGATTTAGGCCTGACTGCAGAACAATTCCTAAAAAACAGAAAGCAATCAACTCTGGGAAAAAGAGAATTGAGTGTCGAAAAGGTATTTGAAAATTTGAGAAAGCTCCCTGAGATAGGCGGTGCAGGAAGCCAGGAAAAAAAGATCCTGCTTATTGCTGAGTTACTTTCATCGGCAGAAGCGGCAGAAGCAAAATATATTGTGCGCACAATATTAAGCGAAATGCGCATAGGCGTTGCTGCAGGCATTGTGCGTGACGCCATAGGCGCTGCTTTCGGGAAGGACGTGAAAGAAGTTGAACGTGTATTCGACTTTGTAGGCGATTATGGCCAAATAGCAGTGCTTGCAAAAAACGGCAGACTGAAGGGAGAGATACAAATTGGGAAACCTGTGCGTGTCATGCTTGCTGATCGCGCGCCTGACTTGAAGGAAGCAATGGAAGAATTTGAACAGTCGCTGCTCGAATGGAAATATGATGGCTTTAGGGTGCAAGTCCACAAATCTGGTAATGAAATAAAAATATTCTCGCGCCGGATGGAAGATGTGACAAGGCAGTTCCCGGATATTGCTGCACTTGTGAAAGAGTCTGTTAAAGCAAAAGAAACTATTGTAGAAGGCGAGGCGCTTGCTGTGGATAAGTCAGGCAAACCCCGGCCTTTCCAGGAACTTTCACGAAGGATTCAAAGGAAGTATGATATAGAAAGGATGGTAAAAGAGATACCAGTTCAAGTAAATTTGTTCGACCTCATCTACCTGAACGGCGAATCGTGGATGGACAAACCACTAAGGGAAAGATGGCAACAGCTTGCAAAGACCGTCAAAGAAACAAAGAATTTCAGGCTTGCGGACCGCCTTGAAACGAAAGATTATGCTGAAGCAAAAAAATTCTACAAGCATGCACTAAAGATGGGACAGGAAGGCGTGATTGTAAAAAATCTTGAAGCGCGCTACCAGCCGGGAAGGCGCGTTGGATACTGGCTGAAGGTAAAGGATATCCTAGAGCCATTAGACCTTGTTGTGGTTGGCGCAGAGTGGGGTGAAGGCAAGCGCGCCAGATGGCTTGGATCACTTATACTCGCTGCGAAGAAAGGCGGGAAATTTGCAGAAGCGGGAAGAATGGCATCAGGATTGACAGAGGACCAGATGGACCAACTCACAAAACAACTCAAACCGCTTATAACCGGGGAAGAAGGAAAGACAGTAAGCCTGAAGCCGAGAATTGTAGTAGAAGTCGGCTATGAGGAGATACAAAGATCGCCAAAATATGAAAGCGGTTATGCCCTGCGCTTTCCCCGGCTGCTCAGAATAAGAGACCCTGCTGACAAGGGGCCTGAAGACGTGAATACTGTAGCTGACATGGACAAGCTTTTCAAGATGCAGAAGAGGAGAAGGTAATTATAATTACAGGTTTAATACTTTTATTAACTTTTTACTCTTTCCCTGAATTCACTAATTATTTTTTTGTAGCCTTCTTCTCGAACAATTTCCCATGATTTTTTGTATTCTGGCAGGAATTTTATTAATTTTATATCCCTACTTAATCTTTTTTCATTAAAGAACCTTAGATAAATGTGAGAATGTATTGCATGAAGAGGTATGTGTATTCTTGTATTAAATGGTTTGTCTCTATACTTCCTGTTTATATAATTCCAAGCCCTTTTTGATTTTTCAATATTTCCATTTTGCGTAAATAATTGGTGTATTAATTCGTGAACCAAGTTATCGATAAAATAATCAGGGTATTTCTCAATTACAGGCAGCGTCAAAGGATCAGAAAACGGGATGCATCGTCCGACAACATAACAGGTAATTCTTTTCTCTTTCCATTTCAATCCAGTTATTACAGAAAGCTCATGAAGAATTTCTTTCTCATACCTTCCCCACAATTTTTGAACTTGTTTTATGTAGTCCAGTATATTTTTGTGTGATGGGTAATCCTTCTCTTTTTTATGAATTTTCTTAAAATTCTGGTCATAAAACCATGAATATCTGAAGATAACTTCTGGTATCATCACAGTAATTGTTATATTTGACTAATATAAAAATTTAATTATTTCGAATACTCTTTCTATTTCACCGTCACGCTTTTCGCCAAGTTCCTGGGCTTGTCTATCGGCAATCCTTTTTCTTTAGCGATATAGTATGCAAGCAACTGGCCGACTATCGCTGCCAAAATTGCAAAACTTGCGTCGCTTTCTGCCTGCAATCTGACCTCTTCCCTGAATAACCGTTCTTTCCTGTTTGTTATAGCTATTATGTCTGCACCGCGTGCTTGAGCTTCCCTGACATTTGAAACTATAGACTCGTTGTTGTCGATCAATGCAATAACTGGTGTTTCTTTTTCTATAAGCGCCAGTGTACCATGCTTAAGCTCTCCGCCCATCATGCCTTCGGCGTGGATGTATGAAATCTCCTTGAGTTTCAGGGCTATTTCCCTGGAGACAGGATAAGACAAGCCTCTTCCAATGATGTAGATATCATGCTTATCTTTCAGGCCATGCGCAAGGGTTCTTATGCCGTTCTCTAACGCAAAGACTGATCTTATTTCGCCTGCAATTTTTCGTAAATCAATCTTGTAGCCAAGCTCTTTTGCTATTGTTAGCAGCAAGATGATCTGGTTTGAGAAAGACTTTGTCGAGGCAACGCATATCTCCTGCCCTGCTTCTGTTTGCAAAGAGAGATCGCTCATTCTCTGTATGGTAGAATAAGGAACATTAACGAAGCTTGCTATTCTTGCACTTCTCTGCTTAGCATGCTTTAAGGCGTCTATAACATCCATAGTTTCTCCGCTTTGCGACAAAGCTATAACCAAAGCCTCATTACAATTTGCATAGTCTTTGAATTCTGAGGCAATCATGGCTTGTGATTCAATCCCGGCTTTTTTAAGAAAGTAAACACCAAGCAAAGAAGCGTAGTAGCTTGTGCCGCTTGCCACAAAAATAGTCTTTTGAGACTTCTTTATTGCATCTGCTATTGCAAGCAGATTTTCTTTTTGTTGTGTCTCCAAAGACTTTAACAGCTTCTCTGCAGATTCCGGCTGCTCGTGAATTTCTTTAAGCATGAAGTGTTCGTATTTGCCCCTTGATTCTTCTTTTTGCAACTCTATTTTATTTTTTTCCCTGAAAAGTTCTTTGCCAGTTTTATCGAAGATAGAAAACTTGGATTTTGTCAACACAACATATTCGTCATCTTCAAGAAAAACTACATCCTGTGTGAGCTGAGAAAAGGCATACGGATCGCTGGCTATGAAAAACCCTTTATTTCCTATCCCTATTGCAAGAGGCGAGTCGCGCTTGAATGCGTACAGCTTGTCGCTGCCTTTTATGAAAAGCAATACAGAAAAAGTGCCTTTTGCCTCATTGAAAAAATTAGATATTGTTTCCTCTACATTCTGTGCTTTGATTCCTTCCTCAAAGTAATGTGCTATAACTTCTGAATCTGTCTCACTGTGGAATTTGTGACCCAACGTTTGCAGGTTTTCTTTTATATCCATGTAGTTTTCAATTATGCCGTTGTGAACAATCAAGACATTTCCAGTGCAGTCGTGGTGGGGATGTGCGTTTTCTTTTGTCACGCCTCCGTGTGTGGCCCAGCGCGTCTGGCTGATTGCTATATTGCAATTGTTAGAACTTGTTAATTTTATCTCTCCGATGTCTTTTTCGAAAAGTCCGGAATCCGTGACAATGCCATAAGAATCATATCCACGATATTCCAAACGTTTCAGCGACTTGAGCACATCACTAGAAGAAACAAATTCCTGGCTTATCAGCCCGAATATTCCGCACATTCTACTCGCCCTTCCAGTCCTTGAGATCGGGCTGTTCAGTGACGTCATTTTTTATCACTGAACATGGCGGGATCATCAGCCCCGGCCATATTTTCTTGCCAGGCATGATTGTAACGTTGACCCCGAACTTAACGTTGTCACCGACAATGGCTCCAAGTTTCTTGTGCCCGCTATCTATGCGCTGGTTATTGGCGTTTACCTTTATTGTTTTTTCATCCAGGCGCAGATTGGCAAATGTCACGCCAGCAGCTATATTGCAGTTCCTGCCAATTATTGAATCACCAACGTATGATAAATGAGAAACAAAAGTGTTGTCCATGATTATCGAGTTCTTTACCTCTACGGCTTGGCCTACTTTGCAGTTTTTGCCTATTGAAGAGAATTTGCGTATGAAACAATTGGGACCAATGATTGACCCGGAATCTATTGCAACACAGTCCTCAATGACAGCGCCGGGACGGATTTCCACGTCTTTTGCTATCTGAGAGCCGTGTTCTTCCAAAACAAACCGGTTTGCATCAAGAAAGCCCCATGGGTATGATATTGTAATCCATTTGCTGACTTCGAAAATTTGCATTTCCTGTTCCTTAATGAGAAGTTTATACACATCAATTATTTCCAACTCCCCGCGGGCTGAAGGCTTGATCTCCTTTATCAGGGGAAAGATATTCTTGTCAAGCAATTCCATGCCACAGCGCACAAGATTTGATGCTGGGTTCTGTGGCTTTTCTACAATATTGCTTAGAATTCCATTCCTTGTTTCTACAACCCCAAAAAGCTCTGGATTGTTCGCACGGAAAACAGCTGTTTTATAACCACCGCCTTTTGCGAATTCTTGTATGTCTGTTTTTGGAATGAACTCGTCAGCATTGATCAGAATGAATCTGTCATCTATGAATTCTTCAGCCGCAGCAAGGGCATCAGCAGTGCCTTTCTGCTCTTTCTGATAGGCAAAAGTGCAGTCCTTGAAATAAGATGTTATATCATTCTGATTCTTGTTCACGACAACAATTATCTCGTCCACTAAATCTTTCAAGTTTTTGATTGTCCATTCGAGCAGTGGCTTGTTTGCAACGGGCAGCATAGCCTTGGATTGCGTAAGCGTCAGCGGGCGCATACGCGTGCCCGAGCCTGCTGCCAGTATTACTGCTTGCATGGAGAAATTAAGGGCATAAAGATTAAATAGAAAGCGGCTTGAATAGGACAAAAATTGAAATCTTGCATTCCACTGTTTTCAAACAATGGTTGTAAATGGAATGCGGGATGCTCAAGGATTCATAAATTTTAGCATGCCACCGTCTTCAGACGGTGGTCCTTGACATTGGCAGTAGAAAGCGTTAAGCCTTTATTTTGACCTTCTTTTCCATTATTTCAAAGGATTTCTTGAGAAGGAATTCTTCCAGCTTCATTAATGCCTTAACTTTCTCGTTTTCTGTGTTGAGCGTGTAGAGCTGTACTCTGCCTATCATTCTTGTTGGTTTGATTATACTTTGCTTTACGAGCTTCGGAAAAACTTTATACAATGTAGGCCTTGAAATCCCGCAGTTTTCTGCAATATCCATTTTTGTGTAGTCAAGCCCTCTGCCTTCTATAAGGAAGTCTATAATTCTGTTCTCTACTGTGTCGCCAATTACATCCAATAGCATTGAGTTCTCCATGACTATCAACTACTGCATACTACAACTTAATTATTATCAAAAATAGTTGCTTCGTGATCGCCAATTATAGTAAGATGTGCTTGATTCCAAATTAGTGCCCTTAGTATATATGGTGCTTCTATATCAGATTTGTGAAGATATATTCTGATCCAACTTCTATATAGTTCCAGTGCATTAGACGCAGCTTCTTTCACAGATTTGCCTTTCAAAAGAGAATTGACAAGTGTAATAGAAGGTTCAAAACATGGTCTTGCTATTTCGTCTTGAAGTGGTGTAGTTTGTTTATCTTTATTTGTATAAAAAGAAAAATCGTCTAAATATCCAATGAATGTTTTTGTCCCCTTTTCAACCAAAGATAATCCTAATGCATTTGCAGATTTACACGCAATTGTATAGATAATTTTTGATTTTAGTTTTTCTTCATTTATACCAATCGATATAAGAACTTCATTTTTATGGCCACAAATAGAACTTTCTGTTCCATGGCCATTTAATACAACTAATGGAGGGTTATGTTCTACTAAATAACTTTCAAAATTCTTTTTAGTCACTTTATGACCACGCAAATCAAGTACATTAATGTTCCTCTCTTTAGCAAAATCTATAATATGTTTTGACCATGAAGAAAAATAACCTGTCGCCCAATCAAATTCTGGTCGAGTAATAAGAAGGTGAAATTGTGGCATTTTCTTATAGATTTTTCAATGCTTTTAAATAAGCTAGTTCCATTTGGGCAATCATATAACCTATTCTATCTTTCTGTTCTATATGTTCTAGTATTTGTTCTTTATTGAATGGTCCGTCTCCTCCAATTGACAAAACTATATGAGATGGCATTTGCTTAATTCTTGCAGTAATCAGCTCCCATTCATCTTTTGATATATCAGTCATCTTATCTACCTATTATTTGTTTTGATTTAAATAATCTCTAATTCGGCCATTTTTTCGAGTATCTTTTCACCTAATTGAGTATTATTCTCTACTTCATACTTAGCTAGATCCCAATTAATCTCTTTTCCATCTATAACGATTATAGTAAATTTACGTTCTGCCTCCGGGATTTTATCATAAACATCTCTAAATCTTTGTTTCTTCATGCAACACACCTAATAACAACTGAAACAGTATTTATGTGTTTAGATACCAAAATACTAGTAATTGTATTGATAGCAACCTTTAGAAATTGATTGTCATAAAAGCTATAATTAAGCAGTGGCTTCCTGTTCCTCTTCCTTGCTCTTCTTCTCGACTTCTTCTTCTATGTCAAGAGCCTCGGCCATTTCCTTGTACCTGTTTCTTATCGTGACTTCTGTAACGCCGACAACGTCCGCTACATCGCGCTGGGTTTTTCTTTCACCCTCAAGAACAGAAGCTATGTAAATTGCCGCAGCAGCGCAGCCCGTAGGGCCTTTTCCGCTTATCACGTCCTTTTCCTTGGCTACTTTGAGTATCTTAATTGCACGCATCTGGACGCGATCGCTGAGTTTGAGCATTGAGGAGAATCGCGGTATGTAACTCTCGGCGCGCGCAGGAAGTATTCTTATGTCGAGCTTTCTTGAGATGTAACGATAAGTCCTTCCAAGCTCGCGCTTGCCGATGCCTGATGCCTGAGAAATCTCTGTAAGCGTTCTCGGTGTTTCGTATTCGCGGGCAAGCGAGTAAACAAGTGCAGCTATGATGGATTCAATGCTTCTTCCCCTGACCAAACCTTTCTGCAATGCCTTTTCATAAAGCTTTGCGACCTCTTCATGCAGGGTTTTCGGGAGACCCAGGAAAGAAACCAGTCTCTGCAGCTCGCTTAAAGCGAAAGACATGTTCCTGTCCTTGCTTGTGAGCAGCCTTTTCTGCCACTTGCGAATCCTGAAGAACTGGGAACGCTTTTTAGCAGGAACCTTGAAGAGCTCTGTTGCCCCCTTGCCTATCTCGGTAGTCAAGCCTTTGTCGTGCCTCTTGTGCGTAAGCGGCGCGCCTGTACGGGCACGCTTTACTTTCTGGTCATGATCAAAAGCACGCCAATCCTGCCCGGTGTCAACCATGCTCTCTTCTATTACAAGTCCGCATTTTGCGCAGACTTTTTCCGCCTTTTCAGGATCTTCATAGAAGTGCTTTGCACCGCACTCAGGACATTTGAACGTCATTTATTCACCAAACCGTAATGCATCTAATTAATATACTAAATATGCTATTTTAACCCACACCCAAAAGACAATGTTTATACGTCTTTCACTCCTATATAGGAACATCTGACCTTTAATAATAAACCTTTACTTTAGGGCGTAAAGTATTTAAGGTTTGTGGTTTTTTGAGGGTTTAAATATAAAAAGAGGATGGTTTGTGAGGGATATCGTGCAATACATGGCTTTGATAGCTGGCCTAGTGCTCATTATAGCCGTGATGGGCTTTTTCGGGCTTTCCGAGATAGCTGCGGTACTCCTAAACGCAAACTATGGCTATATTCTGATTGCGGTGGGCATCGAGATTGCCTTCCTGCTGCTTCTTGCCCTGCGGCTGAAGATCATCTCCAGCAGATTCAAGGCTTTGCCCTTTAAGGATGCTTTCAGCATCAATACCACGGGCATTTTCGTAGGCTTCCTCTCCCCGCTGGCCCGCATAGGAGGGGAGCCGGTAAAGATCTACCTTCTGAAAGACAAGATAGGCGCGACAAAATCCTCGGCGATAGTGGCTATTGATACACTGGTTGAGGTATTCTCCCTATATATAACGATAGCAGTGGCTGTCTCTTTGCTTTCCGGCAATATACCGCAGCCGCTGTTTTCTTCGCTTTTTGTCTTCCTCTTCCTCTCTATCTATGCAAGCATAATCTTCCTGAAGATATGCTCAGATAAGCGGTGGCTGGAAGGAATCATCAGATGGCTGTCGCGCTTCAGCCGTTTCTCAAAACTGAAGGAAAAGGACTATGCAGGCATGTTCCACTCATCCTTCCGCCTGCTCCTGACTGACAAGAAGATGCTGGTTGCTTCCTTCTCGATATCGATACTCACGAAAATCCTCGAGTTTCTGAGGCTCTGGATAATACTGCTGGCGCTCGGACAGCAGGTGCCGCTGGACCTCATAGTGCTTTTCTGGGCTTTCCTGCTCATTCTTTCAGCAATACCGTTTCTGCCCGGCGGGCTCGGCCTTATCGAGGGCGGCGGGACGCTTGCATTGGTGTGGATTGGCATAGAAAAGTCCGTTGCAGCATCAGCCGTGCTAATCGATAGAGTGGTTTCTTACTGGCTTGTGCTGCTGATAGGTCTTATCATCATCTGGAGAAGCAAGTACACTTACAGGTTTTTGAAGAAGCTGCGGCATTGAAACCAATATGTCCTGTCCTGAACATCTGCGCCAAGCCAAAAATGTAGTGTAGTGACATTACTTGTAAAAGGGTTATAAGCATTACTTTTGTAATCTATTTGGGGTGTGACTTTTCTATAGTAACCTTTATGTTGCGCCGCCGCTATTAGCTATACATGGTGAATAGGTGATGCTCATGGAAAACCCTGAAGTTGACGCTTTACTTGCTACTAACATAGTAAA
>JAGVVX010000055.1 GCA_018304565.1 Candidatus Aenigmatarchaeota archaeon | reverse complement strand
ACAGCGTTCTATCCTGAAAGCGGAGGGCAGCCGGCAGACGAAGGCAGGATGGTCTGCAACGACAAGGGATATGCTGTTTTATCGTCAAAAAAAGAAGGGCACAGGGTGGTGCACAAGGTTGACAGGGCCGGTCTTTCGGTCGGGAATATCGTATCTTGTTCTGTAGACTGGTCAAGGCGCTATACGTTGATGCGCTATCACACAGCATGCCACATACTTTCACGTGTCATCTTCAACGAGACTGATGCGATGGTAACTGGCAAGCAAATATACATAGATCGTGCAAGAATAGACTTTTCTTTAAAGGATTTTGATAAGGAGAAAATAAACAGCTACGAGGAAAAGGCAAATGAGGCAGTGAAGAAAGGGTTCGACGTAAGATGGCTCATAATGCCGCGTGAAGAAGCAAACAAAATCGAGAATTTAGTAAGGCTGCAGCATAGGCCGCTGCCAGATGCAATGCATGAAGTGCGCGTAGTGGATATTACTGGCTTCGATGTGCAAGCATGCGGCGGCACGCATGTAAAGAACACGAAGGAAATTGGCAGGATAGTAATCACAAAAGCTGAAAACAAGGGCAAGGAAAACCGCCGTGTGGAATTTGTGCTTGAATGAGCTCCTATGAACTATTTAAATATTTAATGTACGGTAATAAAGATAGGTTAGGGCGGTAGATGGGTCTAGTTCTGCTAGGTCTTCATTCAACTGCTTACTAGCCGAAGCTGGAAAACAGCTAAAAATGAATAAAGGAGTGCGTGTAAATGTACGGAAGAAGAGATAGAAATGGTGGCGGATCTGGAGGTTTCGGCCGCGGAGGCGGCGGTGGCGGAGGTTTTGGAAGAAGAGACAGTTTTGACAAACCTAAGCCAGTAAAGTTAGGCGAAGAGTACGACGTAAAGATCACCGATGTCGGTGCAAAAGGCGATGGAATAACAAAAATAGAGAATTTCATCATCTTTGTCCACGGCGCAAAGAAAGGCGAAGAGTGCAGAATAAGGATAAAAGAAGTTGCAAACAAGTTCGCCATTGGTGAAAAGGTCGGCAGCTCCGAGTCGAAAGAAGAAAGCGAGGACTCATCCGAAGAAAAAGAAGAGAAGGAAGAAAAGGAAGAGAAGGAAGAGTCTTCTTGGGAATCGGAACCAGAATCTTCAGACGAAGACAAAGAGTAAACTTTGAAACCAGAGAAAACCAAGAGTAAATTTGACATTCTTATTTTATTTTTCTTATTTACAACCCAATTACAAAACAATTACGGATGTTTTTCTTCAGGGTTTATATTCTCAAAAAGCGCAGCTTTCTGGAATTCTCGAAATCCAAAGGATTTCGGAATCTCGGAGAAACGAAGTTTCTCCCAAGACGAAACTTCAGCGCTGAAACGTAAAAGGCATGGGCCAAGCCTTGCAGAAAGAGTTTTAGCACATCCAGATTATCTTATCGCTGAACACGGGGGAACCCTGAAAGGGCAAGAAATGTCTTTTTCTCCACAGGCAAGAAATAGCGAAGCATATGCAACAGTCAAGCAGGCCTTGGCATTAGCAGCAACAAAATTTGGTGATATTCATTATTTGGTAGATATTCATTTTAAGAGTTTTCCACACAAGCATGAATCATGAAAGAAGTCGAAAGGACATTTCTTGCCAGGCATTTGCCGGATTTGGGCAACTGCAAGTCAAAGGAAATTATAGATATTTACATTCCAAAATCTGATGTACACCCGAAAATGCGGATTAGAAAGAATGGAGATAAATTCATTATAACAAAGAAAGTTCCTTTGAAAGACAATGACACGTCTGTTTTCGAAGAGCAGAATATATTTCTCACAGAAGAAGAATTTGCTGCGCTTGCGGCCTTGGATGGCAAGAGAGTCCGCAAAATAAGGTATGAGTATTTTCACAAGGGCAAAAAGGCCGAGATAGATGTCTTCCAGGGCAGCTTGAGCGGGCTTGTCCTTGTGGATTTCGAATTTGATTCAGAGGAAGAAAAGAATGCATTCGAAATGCCGGATTTCTGCCTTGCTGAAGTTACGCAGGAAGAATTTATCGCCGGCGGCATGCTTTGCGGCAAGTCGTTCGAGGATATAAAAGACAAGCTGGAAAAATTCGGTTACAGGGGAGTGGTGAAATGAAACTGCTTCTCGATACGAATTTTCTCATGCTCCCTGCGCAGCATAAGGTTGATATATACAGCAAGCTCAAAGGGCATGAATTCTTGACAACGGTGCAATGCATCAAGGAGCTCAAAAAGATTGCAAAAGGAAAAGGCAAGCCGGCTGTTCATGCGAAAGTAGCGCTTGAGCTGGCTGAAAACAATGTAAAGGTAGTTAGTGCAGAAGGAAATCCGGACAGCGCGATTCTGGACTATGCAGTGAAAAATAACTGCCCTGTTGCCACAAACGACAGGATACTTATACAAAGCTTAAAAAGGCATAATATCAAAATAATCCGATTAAGGCAGTGGAAACTCCTGACCGAAGAATAGGAGAGAAGGTTATCTGAGGGAAAGTGGGTTGATAAGGGGAAAACCGTAGGTTTTACACTTATTGGGTGCGTGGAAAATAGATGATATTCGAACTGATAACAGCCGCAGGCCTGTTCTCACTGCTCTTTGCGTTCGTTCTTGCTTACTCAACCTTGAGGAAAGACCAAGGCAATGAAAAGATGAGGCATATATCTGCCGTCATACAGCAGGGCGCCAAGGCTTATCTCAACAGGCAGTACAAGACAGTTGCTGTTTTTGCAGCTTTACTTACTGTTGTGCTTTATTTCGCTTTTGGAACTGTTACTGCACTTTCTTTTGCTTTCGGAGCAGTGCTTTCTGCGCTAGCAGGGTATATAGGCATGATAGTTGCCGTTAAGTCAAATGCGCGCACAGCAAAGGCTGCTGAAAAAGGTCTCAACAGCGCGATGTCTGTTGCGCTTCGCGCAGGCGCGGTGAACGGATTTGCAATCGTGGGTCTTGGTCTTCTTGGTGTCACGGCATTATTCGCAGTTTACGGCGACCCTAAGCTGATCGTTGGCTTTGCATTTGGCGCTTCGCTGATCTCTTTGTTTGCCCGAGTAGGCGGCGGCATATATACAAAGGCGGCTGATGTGGGTGCGGACCTTGTTGGCAAACTAGAGAAAGGCATTCCTGAAGACGACCCGCGCAATCCGGCAGTTATCGCAGACAACGTTGGCGATAACGTAGGTGACTGTGCTGGAATGGGTGCAGATCTTTTCGAATCCTATGTAGTCACAATAATTGCCGCCATGATACTTGGAGCAAGCCTCGGGTTTGATGGCGTTATCTTCCCCTTGCTCGTTGCTGTTGTAGGGATAATTGCATCGGTAATAGGAATATTCGTTGTCCGCGCGAAGAAGGAAAAAGAGATCTGGCCCGCATTGAACAGGGGTCTCATTGTTTCCGCCCTGCTAGCTGCAATAGGATCCTATGCGATTTCAATAATGTTTATGAACAGCACAGGCGCGTTTCTTTCAGTTCTATCAGGATTAATTACTGCAGTTCTCATTTCACAAATCACTGAATACTACACCTCCAAGGAGAAAAAACCTGTACAGGAAATAGCGTTAAGCAGCGAGACTGGAGCTGCAACAAACGTCATAGCGGGACTGGCGGCAGGCATGAAGAGCACGATATTGCCTGTGATAGTAATTTCACTTGCTGTCATTGCTTCCTATTCGTTTGCGGGCGTGTATGGCATAGCACTGTCTGTAATGGGACTTCTATCAATAACTGGAATAATCATGGCAATTGATACTTTTGGCCCGATCACTGACAACGCAGGCGGCATTGCAGAAATGGCAAAACTCGGGCCTGGCACAAGAAAAGTAACTGACGCGCTGGATGCTGTAGGCAACACAACGAAGGCAACGACAAAGGGAATAGCAATTGCTTCTGCTGCGCTTTCGGCACTAGCACTACTCGCTGCCTTCACTGAAGCCTCTGGCTTGATAAGCATCGATATAACAAAACCCACAGTCCTTGTTGGACTGCTTATAGGTGCTGCAATTCCATTCCTGTTTTCAGCATATCTCATGCGGGCTGTCGGCAAGGCTGCGCATCTTATAGTCAAGGAAGTGCGCAGGCAATTCAAGGAAATCAAGGGCATAATGTCAGGCAAAGCGCAACCAGACTATGCAAAGGCAGTTGACATAAGCACGCAGGCGGCATTGCGCGAACTTGCTATGCCCGGATTGATAGCAGTGCTTGGGCCTGTTCTTGTTGGCCTGCTGCTCGGCGCGGAAGCATTGGGCGCTATGCTTGCAGGCTCCGTTGCATCAGGCCTGCTGCTCGCATTAATGCTCGCCAACGCAGGAGGCGCATGGGACAACGCAAAGAAATACATAGAGTCAGGACACCTCGGCGGCAAGGGGAGCGGTGCCCATAAAGCTGCAGTCGTGGGCGACACAGTCGGGGACCCGTGCAAAGACACTTGCGGCCCTGCAATAAACTCGCTCATCAAGACAATGAACACCCTCTCAATAGTCATTGCGCCTCTTTTGCTGACCTTAATCTAATTTAAATTTTGAAGGGCAATACTGACTAAGTTAACAGAACCCATAAAAGATAGATTTAAATTCCTCACTCTGAAAACTAAAGCTGACATTGATCAATTACTCTGGAGAATGGGATGATAAATTTTGTTCAAAATCCTGGCAATACGAGACGAAGTGCGAGTGCACCCTACAAAGTTTGATCTGGATGTAGAAGATTCAGTTAAAGAAAGCCTTCAGGAAAACCTTGAGGGCAAGATCAATCCGGATCTTGGGGTTTTCCTTGCCGTGACAGAAGTCACTAGCATAGGCGAGGGAAAAATAGTCCCTGAAGACGGGGCAATATTCTATCCCGCAGAGTTCAAAGCAATGGTCTACATGCCAGAGATGAACGAAGTTGTTGTCGGCGAGGTTGTTGATATCACAGAATTCGGCGCGTTCACGAGGATAGGGCCTCTGGATGCACTTGTGCATGTTTCGCAGGTAATGGACGACAAGATCGCTTACGATGCAAAGAATGCTATATTCACAGGCAAAAAGAATAACTATCGCCTGAAGGAAGGCGATGTCGTGCGCGCCCGTGTTGTAGCTGTTTCGCTTGGGAAAGGCAGGAACAAAATATCTCTCACGATGCGCCAGCCTTGCATGGGCTCGCTTGACTGGATTGAAAGAAGCAAAAAAAAGAAGTGATAAGATGGCAAGAAGAGCATGCAGGAACTGCAAAAGGATTGTCGAGAAGACGCAGTGCCCTGTTTGCAAGACAAACGACACGACAACAAGCTTTCAGGGAGTCGTTATTATATTCGACACAGAGTCAGAGATAGCAAAAAGGCTGGGGATAACAGCTCCGGGCAAATATGCCATAAGGGTTTAGTTTTGAAGGAAATTCATATGAAAGTCAATGTTATATCAGACAAACACAATCCGTTCCTGAAGAGGAAAGAGATTGCTGCAGAAATAGAACACGAAAGCGAAGCTTCACCCAGAAAGGATGCGCTGCAGCAGTGGATATCAAAAGAGCTCAAGACGGATGTGGATAAGGTTGAAATAAAGCACATCTTCACTGAGACGGGTTTGCCTAAATCCCGCGCTAAGGTCTTTGTATGGGAAGAAAAGGTGATGAAGAAATCAGAGCCTCAGAAGAAGGAAGAGAAAAAGGAGCAGGAAACGAAACAAGAAAAGAAAGAGGAAAAGCAAGAGTGATAATTGATGGGCAAACCAAACATCATTGGAGCTGGAATAACTATTGCCGCAGGAGCTTTAGCAATGGCTTATCTGCCAGGTTTGTACGATACATCATTCTCCAGAATGTTCGGCGAAACAAAAACTTCTGTAATTCAAAGATATGAAAGGCTAAGAGAAGTAAACCTACACACGTATAAAATGATAAAACCTGGTATAGATCTTGGCTTGAAATTATTTTACAAAGAGCGATAAACATGGCCAGACCACCAGAAAAAGAAGCGGCAGCACCTGTGAAGGAAGAGAAGAAGAAGGAGAAGAAATCGCAGAAAGAGAGGCCTAAATCAAAGAAGAAGCACAAGAAAGTCCAGGTGTGGAAACTTTACAAGGTTGAAGGCGAAAAAGTCACGCGCAAAAACGAAGAATGTCCGCGTTGCGGTGCAGGCATATTCCTTGCTAAATACAAGAACAGGAAATATTGCGGACGCTGCTTCTACAGCGAGGTTGAGAAATAATGGGCAATCGTTTCTCGGCGGGAAACAAAACTTTAAGAACATAAAAATTCAAAAACCATTATGAATAATGACCAAATATTAGGTATTATTTTTTCTATTCTTGGCATTATAGGCATGGCAAGCAACAGACTGGATTTTGCAAATTTGACGGTGCCTGCTTTGGTTAGCTTTGGCATGTTTGCTGTCGGCTTATATCTTGTTTTAAAAAGAGTGTAGGTTTCTTGAATGGTTATAAAGAATTCAAACATCCAAAAGAACGTCAAGGATTTAGAGTACCATCGCATACTCAGCCTGATTACATCTGCAATTGTAATCTATGCTACTATTGTTATTACAACAGTATTTACCCAGTTTCTATCAGATGCAGATAAAATGGTTATTATAGCATCTGTCTCTATAGTTTCATTAGTTATAATTAGGAATCTGTACACTACACTCAACAAAAAATTAGAAGAGATCAAAAGGTTGAAATGAATCGTTTGCTTCTGACAAAAATTTCCACTACAGCAAGATTCTGAAAAGCGAAATGTATATAAATTAACCTACACAATATATTAAAGGTGAATTCTAGCTGAATTCTGTTTTACAGTTCATCAGCTAGCTCAACTTATGTTCATCTGGCTGCAAAGCTATGAGGTGAAAAGAAATGGCAAAGAAAAGAAAAGCTAAGAAGAAATAAGCTTTTAGCTGAAATTGGTGAAAGCGCATAAAATGATTTGCGCAAAAACTTTTCCCGGATTTCCGGGTTTTCAATTTATTTAATAATCTCAAGTCAAATAATTCTCTGATTAAATGGTTGTTTATTCTCTCAGATATTCAGAAAATCGTTCAGGCAACATTGCAAATGATGTATTGCCGCGGATACAACACACCGCTGTAAGGGAGCTTGCAGAACTGGGTTACAGATCTTCGGCAGACCTGATAAGGGGAAAGATAGAAACGGATAAGCCTCTGAAAGATGGGGAGCTTGAAGTCCTCAGGTCTTATTGCAGAAATGAAGATATTTTAGTCGAAATTGAGTGATTTGTTTTTATACACTCTCATAAAATTACTCTCATGTTAATCCTTGGTATCGAATC
Organism: Candidatus Aenigmatarchaeota archaeon; assembly: GCA_018304565.1. Classification (GTDB taxonomy): domain Archaea; phylum Aenigmatarchaeota; class Aenigmatarchaeia; order GW2011-AR5; family GW2011-AR5; genus JACPDL01. The sequence goes on along the minus strand of JAGVVX010000055.1, from coordinate 2,515 downwards.
AACAGCGCACACGCTTGGCATAGGAATTGTGGAAAAAGACAGCGGCATGCAGATACTCGCAAATGCAAAGGATGTGTACAAGCCAAAGCATGGGTGGGGCATTCATCCTTCAGAAGCAGCAGATCACCACAGGATTGTGGCCAAGGAAGTTCTGGAGAAAGCTTTGTCCGAATCAGATGTTTCTTTTGACAACATAGATGCCATAGCATACTCTGCCGGCCCCGGGCTTCCGCCTTGCCTGAAAGCGGGCCTGGAGTTTGCGCAGCAGCTTTCAAATAAATACGGCAAGCTTCTTCTTCCGGTCAACCACTGCATCGGCCACATAGAGATCGGAAAATTGCTTTCCGGCGCCCGCGATCCTGTTACGCTCTACGTCTCAGGCGGGAACACGCAGGTCATTGCGTATGCGGCTAAACGCTACAGGGTTTTTGGCGAGACGCAGGATATTTCCATAGGCAATGCAATTGATACGTTCATACGCGAAACACAAGGTGATTATCCGGGCGGCCCTGTAATGGAGAACCTGGCCAAGCAAGGCAAGAACTACATCGAACTGTCGTATGTTGTCAAGGGAATGGACCTCTCATTCTCAGGCATTATGACATCAGCGCTGCAGAAATTCAAGAAAGGCGCATCGCTTGATGATCTTTGCTTCTCTTTTCAGGAAACATGCTATGCGATGCTCACGGAGGTTACGGAGCGCGCGCTGGCGCATACGGGAAAAGAGGAAGTATTGCTTACAGGCGGCGTTGCAGCTTCGCAGCGATTGAATGAAATGCTCGAGATGATGTGCAATGAGCGCGGCGCGAAGTTTTACAGGTGTCCTAAAGAGTTCAGCGGCGACAACGGGGCTATGATAGCTGTTGCCGGTATGCTTGCTTTTGCCAGCAATCAGGAAGGTATAAAAGCAGAAGAAGCTGATTTTAAGCAGAGATGGAGAACAGACGAGGCTGATGTTGCATGGTTAAACTGAAATTGAACATGAAAAAGAGCGAGATGAAGAAAACGGCTGCAACGCTTGGTTTCGGAATTCTGCTTGCCGCTGCCTTTTTCACGCTTTTCCGCCCAGCCGACACGGCTGCTATACTTACATGGGCAATCTTCTTTGTTCTTGTGCCATCGTATGCGTTTTACTACGTTATAGACAAACTATTTGACAAGTTTTTGCCCGACAAGGAGAAAGTAGAAGTCATTGAATGAGCTTGACTGCCAATAAGAAGTTTCGATGCAAGTTCTACGTATGCGCATAATAATGCATGTGGACCTGGATGCGTTCTTTGCGGCTTGCGAGGAAAGAGAAAGACCGGAACTGAAAGGGCTGCCTGTTGTAATAGGCCACGACCCCGAAAAAGGAAAAGGCAGGGGCGTTGTCTCCACTGCAAACTACAAAGCAAGGGAATACGGCATACACTCGGGCATGCCAATATCAAAGGCCTACAGCCTCTGCCCGGCAGCTGCATTCCTTCCTGTTAATTTCCCTCTATATTATAGGGTAGCTGAAGGTGTAATGAAAATCCTCCGCAAGCATGCAGACAAGTTCCAGCAAATCAGCATTGATGAGGCTTTCATAGATATAAGCTCTGCAGAAAGCTTTGAAAAAGCCGCAGAAGCCGCAGCCAGAATAAAACAGGAAATAGAAACTACTGAGAATGTAACGTGCAGCATTGGTATCGGTCCAAACAAACTCATAGCTAAAACAGCCAGCGATTTCCAGAAACCTCAAGGATTGACAATCATAAAGCCTGAAGAAGCTCAGGCATTTCTTTCTGCTTTACCTTCAAGAAAACTATACGGTGTTGGCGAGAAGACAGACAAAGCACTGAAAGAACTTGGCATAGAAACTATTGGTGATATTGCAAACTTTGATGTACAAATGCTTCAGTCAATGTTCGGCAGATGGGGAACTGAATTGCATTTTCTTGCTCAAGGTTTGGATGAAAGCGAGGTTGAAGAATCAGAAGGAATTCAGTCAGTAGGCCGAAATCATAGATGCAACAGCGGAAGACCTGGCTGCAACTCTTGCTGAAGAAGGCTTATGGTATCGTACCATCGTTCTAAAAATTCGATACGAGAACTTTGAAACACATACCAGACAGAAGACATTGCAACAGAACTTTAATGATGCAGAAACAATAAGCAATACTGCAAAAGACCTGCTGAAGAAGTTCGCCGAAAGCAAGAAGAGGATCCGCTTGGCCGGCGTCCGCGTCGCAAACCTGCACCGCGAAGGCAGGCAAAAAACAGTCGGGGAGTTTGTTAAAGCTTAATTTCACTGAGTCTGGCTTCCCATAAATCAGCTGTTCTCTGGGCTTTCACCGAAGCTATTCCAACATATAATGATGGATCTTGTATTACTTTCATTTGTCTATCCGTGAATTTAGCTAAATAAGGTTGCAATGCTGGATCGCTGAGTGCTAACTCTGTTAGAGGTTTACCGCTTACATAGGACATTTCTACAAGTTTCTCAACATAATGGTGAGCATTTGGATGACCATGAGAAGAAAGTATAATTTGC
>JAGVVX010000064.1:5390-6336 GCA_018304565.1 Candidatus Aenigmatarchaeota archaeon | reverse complement strand
TGGTATTCAAATGCAGATCCTGCGACATACGGGAAATATACAATAAATATTTCATCGTCGTCAGGCAGATGGGAAGACGGCTATTACACGGTAATTCTGGACATTAATAACACCGAAAGCGGTTACGGCTGGTTTAATGTCATATCATTCTATATCTCCACGCAGCCGACAAATGCGAACGGGAGCGGCAATGTCTATAATAATAAGCCAAATCTTCCCGTTTATTTGAACGTGACCACAACAAAATCCCAGAAGTCCACATATTCTGCCGCAGATTACATCAACACAACCATAACAGAAGCTATTGTGCGGGCATGGGACCAGACAACCCAGTCACAGGTGGAATTCAAGTACCCGGATGACATAAATATCACCCCGCTGCTGATCAATGGAAGCCAGATAATAAACATTACATACCTGAGGGGAAGCTGGCCTACAGGCTGGTATTATGGCGAGATCAAGATGCGGGAAAACACCGAAAACACAACGTCAAAAGGCTGGTTATGGTTTTCTGTGCAGCCTTTCAGGATATCCTCTTCGATAACGTCCTATAATGTAGGCACGCGTGAAAACGCGACAATGAGTATGAGCATCTATGAACCCGACTATTCTAGCAGCATCTTTGTGAATGGCAATTACACCGTAACTAGCGTGCAGGACACCTCTTGGAACAACGGCGTCTACAGGATCACAAACTTGAACTACACCCTGCCTGATACTGACAACGCATCAAGATTTGCATCGACTTTCAGAAATGCAACAACACTGACAATAAATCCTCCCGGAGGAAAGTGGAGGCCCGGATATAAAAGCGGTACCATCATCGTGAAGGACAATCTGACAAATGATACACAGACTGCATGGTTTTCTTTCAGGGTAACTTCCTTTGTGGATGCTGTAACACGAACATCAGGAAGCGATATAGGGCCGAACACGAATGTTACTG
>JAGVVX010000064.1:0-5375 GCA_018304565.1 Candidatus Aenigmatarchaeota archaeon | reverse complement strand
AGGCAACCTGTCGTCCGCATTTTACTGGGGATGGCCCAGCAAGACAAGGTACAGGTTTTTGACAGGAACTTGCGACTCGTCGACAAGCACAAGCTGCTTCATAAACAGCTCTGCGATTGTCACGATAGTGCCGCCATCAGCCGGGTGGCCTGAAGGCTACAATTATATTTATTTTGAGTTCACTGAGACCGATGATGCCACGGCAATAATAGAATCGTCCAACAGCGCTTACTTCTATGTCAGGCAGGCCCTGACAGGCTATATGTACACTGTAGACGACAACGGCTACTGGAAAAACTCATTCGGGCAGAGGGAGAATGTAACCATGTTTGTGTACTCTCTTCAGAATCTCTCTGGCAGCCTGATTTCCGTGAATGTAACCAACGTCCAGATAGCAAAGACAACTTCCGGCTGCTGGAGCGAAAGCTGCAGGATATACCAGAACGCAACCTTCGAAGTAGTGAACCTTACAAGCGGCTCTTTCAAAAACGCCGCACGGAACAACATCACATCGAGCGGGCATGTAAGAATCAACGCCTCTGGCGGCACATGGGAATTAGGTGATTATGCCGTCAAGATATTCGTAACCCATCAGGAAACAGGCGAGACAGGCGTTATCAAGGACGCCACGTTCCGGGTCACTGACAAGTCGCCGCCAAGCATCACAATAACATCGCCTACAATGGAGCAGATTATAAACGCCTCAAGCATCTTGTTCACAGCAACAACGACAGAGCAGGCGGTCTGCTACCTCAATTTTTATGATTATGGTCAGTATGACAGATTTTACTGCGGCAGCTCGAACGCAACAACTCAAGCCTCTTGCAATGCAACAAAATACAACAACGCAACTTCTGCTTATTACAGCTATGCAAGCAAATGGGGTAGTTTCTCAGGCGGATTTGTATTGACAGATTCAACATCACATTCATACAATCACACCACAGTCAATATGCCTGTTCCTCAGAATTTCACAATTAAAGTTGACTGCTATGATACAGACTGGAATTATGCAACAAACGCAACAACATTCAGCCTTATAGGCGGGTTGGGGCCGAATGCAACGTCAAATGCGACGAACACAACACCCAGCATAGCGATATCCTCGCCAGGAAACACGACCCATACTGCAACAAATATTTCATTGGGCTTTTCAATACTGAACTTCACGGCGTCGTCGTGCTGGTACAGGCTCAATGCGAACACGACAAATGTTTCGATATTCGGCTGCGGAAACGTGTCATTTACAGCGTCTGAAGGGGCGAATAACATAACGCTTTACGCGAACAATACCGGCGGCTCGATAATCAATTCGTCCACCAGGTTCTTCACGGTAAATACCAGCGCGACACTGGCAGTAAATGTAACATCGCCCACCAACACGACTTACACAACCACAAACATTTCATTGGCTTACAGTATTGCCGGCGGCAACGCATCAGCGTGCTGGCTTAGGCTGAACAATCAGACAAATAATACGCTGTCTGGCTGCGCAAACACCACATTCATAGCCATAAATGCAACAAGCAACAACGTAACTGTATTTGCCAATAGTTCAGCTGGCACTATATTCAACTCATCAATGATATATTTCACCGTAAACACAAGCATAACGAACGCCACAGACCTGACAATAACGGTAACATCGCCAACAAACAGGAGCTACACAACCGCAAACACCTCGCTTAATTTCACCGTGAACGGCACTGCATCCGCCTGCTGGTACAGGCTCAACTCAAACACGACCAATCTTACGCTAGCAAGCTGCGCTAATACGACATTTACAGCAGCGGAAGGGGCGAATAACATAACGCTTTACGCGAACAATTCAGTTGGCACTATATTCAACTCATCGCTTGTCTCTTTCACTGCTGATACAGTGTTGCCTAACGTGACTTTCGTGTCGCCGACTCCAGCCAACGGCTCGACGGTGGCTGTAAATTATACGTTCATCAACGTTACCGTGAATGGGCCATAAATTTCATCCGCCTGGAATTCAACGGAACCAACTTCACAATGTCAAACGGGACACCGGATACATTCAGCCTTGCGTGGTTCAGGAATCACACAGGCATCGTTTCAGGAAACCAGTCATTCAAGGTTTACGCAAACGACACAAGCGGAAACATGGGTGTCAGCTCTGTACGCACTATAAATGTAACACTGTGAGGCCATGAAAATAAATATTTCTGCTTTTCTGATTGCAATTCTGCTTAGCCCTTTGGCTTATGCGTCTATGAGTATTGAAACATTCACTTGCAACGGCATGTCAGGCACAGTTGTTGTCGAGAACGGCGCGACCTTCTCATGCCAGGCATCAATAAAAAACGAGGACACACAGAACCCGGCTAATCTGGGTTCTGTGGCGCTTCTTGTGGAAGGCAGCTGGGCAGAAAAGACGTCTTATACAGGCACAGGTTTTTCGTCAACGTTGGGTGCTGGCGCAAGCACAACAGCAGACTTCGCGGGTATAAAGGCTGTAACCCCCGCAGCAACAAACAAGTTTCAGTCTATACAATTGGACAACAGCGCTGATACTTTTGTGACAAACACAAACGTCAATGTAATAACGGTAAAATCACTTACAGTAACAGCCTCATCCTCATCAGAGGCGCAAGGGACCGAGTTCAGCGTCGAGGCAGCTGTAATTGCTGGCGGCGACTTGGGCAGTGTAACCCTGACATGGAGCGGGTCCGGCGGCTGCTCGCTCTCGTCCGGCCACTCGGCTTCAAAGGAGGTAGGCTCGCTTTCGCACAACACCGAAGCTACCAGAAGCTGGAAGATTGTACAGGGCTCTGCAGACTGCGTGAACACGGTGACAGCTTCAGGAACATCATCCTCGATTACGACAACAAAATCAAAAAGTGCTGCAGTAGCCTTCACCGGCAGTGGAGGCAGCTCCAGTAGTTCTGGCAGCAGCTCTTCCGGTGGTGGCGGAGGGGCTGGAGGGGGCGGTGGTGGTGCTGAAGCAAAAACAATTGCTGCTATAAATCCCGGAACTCCTGCTGTAGTTACTTTTTCAACAACAGCATTGCAAAGCTTGTCGATAGAAGTCGCGAATGCTGTGACTAACGTTAAGATAAGCGTGCAGGAATCTTCATCGCCAAGCGTGCCTGCTCCAGCAGAAGATGTTTACAAGTATCTTGATATCACGGTAACAAATCTCTCGGATACTAACATCAAATCGGCAACGATAGCGTTTAAGGTTAAGTTAAACAGATATAATAACGGCATATGGACAATGCTGGCCACCTCACTGTTATCGGAGAATGCAACAACTGTTAAATATACAGCAACAACCCCGGGCTTTTCGATATTCGCAATAACAGCAGGAAGTACAGCGCCCGGCCAGGAGCCAGTACGCCCGTCCGGATCACCTGAAAAGCCGTCACAACCAGAGGAAACCCAGAAGCAGGAAAAGCCGCTGACAATCGGCAACATAGAGATACCTAAGCCGCTGGTCGATTACGGGCCTATAATATTGATTATTATTCTTGCGGTTATTTCTGTTTTTGGATGGCTGCACTACCACAAGTACCCGCACAAAAAAGGCTACAGCTACAATTACAAGTCAAAGTAGAGATAGGTTCAGATAGTTATGTCGGCTTTCCTGTAGATCAGGCTGCCGACCGCAAAAGACCAGATAAGAACTGAAGATATAGCAAGATGTTCCGCTAATGATTTCACATCAAGCAGGAAAAAAACAGGCACAAGGATCCCAAGAATTGAGAATACGTACCATCTGCTGTGGTCTTTCCTGAAACTTATGCCAAACAATATCATGCTGGCAGAGATACATGCGAAGAATAATGCAGAAATAGAAGAGTGGATTGGATGATTTTCAGTGAAAACGCCTATTCCAACCAACGATATGCCCGCAATTGCCAGAATTATAGAAGCCAGTTTGCATTCGTTTGATTTGCTAAATATCTTGTTCAATGCAATAGAGAGGACTACAGCAGCTGTTCCTGAGATCATCACTGCAATGTTGAAAAACACGGCAGAATTTTCCCCTGTCCCGAGATCGCTCAAGAAATTACTGTAAACGCTGTATCCAGGATAGTTTACTACAGCAAGGATGGTTAAGGCTACAAAAATAACCGCCCCCAGAAAGGCTGAGAATGTTCCAATCATTTTCCAGTTCATATATATCGTTTTTGTTGTCTGGTGCGGCGGAAAAACCTGAACGAGGAATTGCTCTCCCATGGATATGCCGAGATTTATTATATGTTCTGCGATAAAAGCGAATTTGGAGCTGATGACCGGACCGGAAAATACAGATGTAGATCAAGTGACAAAAAGTTGCCAACCTGATAAAAGAGTTTTTCCGCTAGCGCGGTGATATCTTTTTGAGAATTACTTCATTTTTGGTCGGCCACTTCCCTCGGCCGTAACCGACCTTTCCTAAAAGATGGGTGTCCCTGAACGGCGCTAAAGTGTAAAGACCGCCATAACGATCCATCATCTCCAATGTCACTGCATCGCCGTAAACGTGAAGCTTGGCGTACTCCAGCGCTTCCCAGTTTAGATTAGCGTCAACCGTCCAGACATTTTGTTCTTTACGGATTCCGGAAATTACCAAAGTTCTATCACGATAATCTATTCTGACCCAAGGGTGATCTTTAACATAACCTTCCCAAGTGCCGGTTAAAAGCTTCTGGACCCTTTCTTCCTGATTTCCAGTTGGGGAAGTGGGGGCGGAAGCGCAGCCAAACATTAATGGAAGGGCCAATGAAGCGGCAGCTATTGTTCTATAGGCTTTATTTCTGTAAACTTTATTGGATGGTTCTGGGTTCACCATGGGAATTCATTACATAGAACTCTTTTAAGCTTTTATTTTTTAGTCGCTCTTAAGTTGAAACAAGCTGGCGCCCGGAGTTGAACCGGGTTATCCCGCTATCTGCATTTTCCGTTTTGATCGAACTTTTCTGAAAAGTTCGTTTGCAGGCGGGCACATAATATTATAAAATCTCCTCTAACATAAAAACACTATAAGATCTTCTCTAACATTCTTTCTAATTTTCTCTCTGCTTCTCATCCTAATTATAGATAAGAAATCGTATTTAAAATACGGATATTATTAATTGTTCAGAGTACCCTATGCCGGCGAAAACAGTTCCGAGACTGAGTTTGTACAACACGCTTACGCGAAAAAAGGAGTTTTTCAAGCCGCTCAAAGGTAATGAGGTGCGCATGTACACGTGCGGCCCGACGGTGTACGACTACGCGCACATTGGCAACATGAGGGCCTATCTTTTCGAGGATCTTCTGCGCATGGTCATTGAATTTTCAGGCTACAAAGTCGTGCACGTGATGAACATAACCGATGTCGGCCACCTGACTTCTGACGCGGATACGGGCGAGGACAAGATGGA
>JAGVVX010000022.1:19383-23733 GCA_018304565.1 Candidatus Aenigmatarchaeota archaeon | reverse complement strand
GAGGAAGCACAAGGGCGATTATAAGCCCGGATATCATGGCGGTAAGAGGTTTTATCACGCTCCTTGTCTTTGCATAGTTTATTGCAATATCAAGAAGAGCGGCGACTAGCGGAGCAACAACAAGCTGCAGCAGGAAAGAAATGTTTTTCGTTAAGTAAACGGCTGATAATCCTGAAATAACAAGAAAGATCAGTATCAAGTGGTATACGTCAAGCCGGTCCCAGCTGTCTCGAATTTGTGACATGCTGTATAGTCCATTTTCGTGGAATTTATTTAAACGCCCGCGATGAAACTTATCTCAAGGCGATATTATGATCCAGCATGACGAATTCGGGCCCGAGAAAATTGTAGAAGTATACGATACTAAGACAAGAATGAATGGAATTCTTGTTATCGATAACACGGCTCTTGGCCCGGGCAAGGGAGGAATAAGGATGACGCCTACTGTGAATGTTGAGGAGGTTTTTCGCCTTGCTCGTACAATGACCTGGAAATGTTCACTGGCCGGGCTGCCCTTTGGTGGAGCAAAGTCGGGCATCATTGCAGATCCCAGAAGCATGACAAAAGACCAGAAGAAGGATATTGTTCAGGCTTTTTCAAGGGCGTTGAAGCCTCTTTCGCCCAGGGAGTATATAGCCGCGCCTGATGTGAACACGGCGGAAGAAGAGATGCAGTGGTATTCTGAAGCCAACGGCTCGTGGAAATCATGCACTGGCAAGCCGGCAAACGTATGCATGAAAATCTTCGGCAAGCAGGGCGAAAAATGCGGCATACCGCATGAGTTTGGCTCCACAGGCTTTGGCGTTGCCCATGCAACCGCTGTTGCTTGCGAACATGCAGGCATGGATATCAAAGAGGCAACCGTTGCCATAGAAGGCTTCGGAAATGTTGGCTCGTTTGCATACAAGCACCTTGAAGAAATGGGAGCAAGAGTAGTTGCTGTAAGCGACAGCAAAGGCGCTGTATATGATGGAGACGGCCTGGACTTCAGGAAGATAAGCGAAGCGAAAGAGAAAACAGGAAGCGTTGTCAACTACAAGCCAGCAACCGCAATGAAAGGAACTGAGCTTTTCGAGCTTGTAGTTGATGTAATAATCCCTGCTGCATTGCCGGATGTGATAAACAGCAAGAACGCCGATAGGGTCAAGGCAAAGGTTATTGTTGAGGGTGCAAACATACCCATGGTTCCTGAGATTGAAACTATCTTGTACAAGAAAGGCGTTCTTGTGGTTCCTGACTTTGTTGCCAACGCCGGCGGTGTCATAAGCAGCTATGCAGAATACAGGGGCTACAATCCGCACAGGATGTTCTCAATGGTCGAGAAGAAGATAAGGCAGAATACGAAGAATGTTCTTGATTATTCAAAGAAGCAGCGGATCGAGCCGAGGAAAGCTGCTACTGAAATTGCTGTCGGCCGCGTAAGGAAAGCCATGGAGAAAAGGAAGAAATGAAATCCCTTATGAAACCACCACATGAATGTGGTGGTTTCTTTGAGGATTTCTTTCGCTATCGTGTTCATCTACTGGTTGACTTGAAGTTGAGCTTCGCTCGACTTAAGTTGCCAGATGAATCAAAGATTCATCTGAGCAAAACCAGCAGTTTTTACGATAGTAAAATAAGTTTATACAAGGAATACCACCTATATTTAGATGGTGGATTCTCTTTATAAGATACGTTCATCATAAAGAGCGTGGAGGTTTTAGTATGGCAATGAAAAAGGCAAAAGCAAAAAGCAGGAAGTCTGCGAAAAAGTCTGTGAAAAGTTCTATGAAATGCGATTGCAATTCAAAAGATTGTAAAGACTGCTGCTGATTGCATCACAATCTTTACATAGATTTTTTGGTCTATTTTCTTGTTATGTTATTCTTTTTTGCCTCTTTTTCAACGGCTGATGCTATTTTCTCTACGTATCCTTTTTCCCATGTCAAAGGCAGTATCTTTTCCTTTGTAGGTTCTGTAGAATCAGCCAACGCCAGCGCAGCAGCCATTTTCATTCCATTAGTTATTCTTAGTGCTTTAGCATCAAGCGCGCCGCGAAAGACTCCGGGAAAAGCGAGCACATTGTTTATTTGATTTGGAAAATCGCTTCTGCCTGTGCCGACAACAGCAGCGCCCGCTTTCTTTGCTATGTCCGGCACTATTTCAGGCACAGGATTAGCCATTGCAAAAACAATGGCATTCTTATTCATGGATCTTACCATTTCTTCTGTCAATACATTGGCAACAGACAATCCTATGAAAACATCAGCATCCTTTACAGCTTCCGCCAGGCCGCCTTTCTTGTTTTTCTTGTTGGTGAGTCTTGCGATCTCAAGCTTGTATTCATTCAGGTCTTTTTTGTCAGTGCTGATTATGCCTTTGCTGTCGCACAACACTATGTTATAAACAGATCTATAGGCGCCTTTGTCCATGCCTGCGCAGCCAAGCATTTTAGCGGTTGCAATGCCCGCAGCTCCTGCTCCATTGATCACGACTTCCAAGTCTTCAAACTTCTTTCCAACAACCTTCGCCGCGTTAAACACGGCTGCATAAACGACTATCGCAGTGGCGTGCTGGTCATCGTGCATCACGGGTATGCCCAAGTCCTGCAGCTGATTCTCAATTTGAAAGCACTTTGGTGCTGCTATGTCCTCGAGATTAATTCCGCCGAAAACAGGCGCAATATTTTTGACAGTTCTGATTATTTCATCGGGATCCTTGGTATCAAGGCAGATCGGGAATCCGTCTACTCCTGCAAGCTCTTTGAAAAGCATGGCCTTTCCTTCCATCACTGGCATAGCTGCTTCAGGACCGACATCGCCAAGCCCTAACACCGCAGAGCCGTCAGAAACTATGGCAACTGTATTCTGCTTTATTGTATAATCCCAGACTTTCCGCTTGTCCCCGGCTATTTCCATGCAAACAGCGGCAACTCCTGGCGTGTAAGCGATAGAAAGAGACTCCTTTCCAGTTACATTCATTTTAGCCTTTATCTCGATTTTGCCTTTCAGTCTCTTGTGCTCGCTCAGTGCAAGTTCATCAAGATCATTCTTCATGTCAACACCACCTATCTATAGTCAATGCCTATTCTTCTAACAGTTTCATTGTCATCAAACAGCCTGCCATAATATCCGGGGAATTTCTCCATCAAATCAGTTTGAGATTTCATATCAGAACTTACAAAATCTTCTGGTTTAAATTCTCTTATTGGTTTCAATTCAACGCTAACTGTAACTAATTTGTATGTTTTATCACAAAAAGCAACCCCGTCATAAATGCGTCCGCGAACGTGATCGCCAGGCTCATAGCAATTGCCTTTTGCTGGATCGCATTCTGCCCTGAAGGTTGCTCTTAACTTTCTTGCATCCAAGTCATCTTTCATATCTGGCCTGAACCAAAGTTCTTTTTCTTTCAAATAATCACCCAAAAGCCTCTTTCTTTACAGCAGCAAGCGTCGATTCTTGCAGTTTTCTGCCAAGTTTTCTTTCAAATGCCACTCTTGCTGCTCTTTCAACTCCAAAATAAACCATGGGCCCGCCGTCAATTGACATGTGGCCTGTTTCTCTTGCAATTCTTGCTGTCGTTGCGGCGTCGCCATAATTTGTATCTGCAAATAATACACGCCTTGGAATAACTCCTGCAAGCTCGTGTGTGAAATAAGGATTTGTTGTTGCTGCAGATATTACTATATCTGCATCAGGTGCATATTCCTCTAGCGACTTAGACATTTGTTTCTCCCCGCCGCCTGTCGTTAGCTGTTCTTCAGAAAGACGAGGATAATGAACTTTCAGTTGCCTGCCGAGTTCATGTGCTCTTTCTTCAGTCCTGTTTAGGACGACAAGCCTTCCTACGCCGCGATTTAAGGCTTCCAGGGCAATTGAGCTTGCCGTGCCTCCTGCGCCTATCAAAAGAATGTTAGCGCCCACAACAGGTCTTTTCTCTTCAACAGCTTCGAGGAGCGCATAGCCATCAACATTATCTGCATATACAGTACCGTCTTTGCCAAAAAGAAACGGGTTTACGGCGCCACTTATACGTGCACTTTCGCTCATATCAATATGCTTTTCAGTGACGTATCGGTACGCATGCGTCTTATAAGGGTCTGTAACGTGTAGCAAGAGAAAGTCATTTGCATATCTCACGACAGTGTCCATAAACCTTTGGAAGTTTGGCTGTGTTTCTGAAGGTCTTCTGTTGGCGCCAGTTGCGGGCTCTACATCAAATCCAAAAGCCACCGCTCTGACTTGTTCCTTTTGAAGTGCAACGTTATGCAGATGCAAGCTTCTTGCATAATCAGAAGGCCTCTCGCCGCCCACGTTGCCTACAAGTTGAAAGCCATCAAAAAAACTCAGAGACGGCACACGATACCTT
>JAGVVX010000022.1:0-19334 GCA_018304565.1 Candidatus Aenigmatarchaeota archaeon | reverse complement strand
CCGCCTCTTTTTGGGCTGCTGCCTCTATAAAAGAAGCTTTCCATGCCGGAAAAGTATCCGTGCCTGCAGACTTTCAGGTCGTTGACAACAAGCTGCTGGATTTCATCGAGTGTTTTCATAGACATACCAATACCAGTCCTTCAATATTTCACAGAAACGTATTTTAAAGTGCATGCAATTATGAGATGTATAAATATCTATACACTGATAGTAGGCACAAGATGATAACATGACAGTGACTATATACACAACCAACCATTGCCCTTTCTGCAAGATGGCAAAGGACTTCTTCAACAGGAGCAACGTCACGTATAGCGAGAAGAACGTGGAAGAAGACCCGAAGGCCGCCGACGAGATGGTGAAGAAATCAGGCCAGATGGGGGTTCCTGTGATAGACATAGACGGGAAAATCATCGTTGGTTTCGACAAGAAAGCGATAGAAAAAGCACTGCACACGGCCTGAAGACGGCTTTATACCGCCGGGGTAAATTATATTTTATGCTTGTTGTAGTAGCTATCGGCGGCAATGCGATCCTCAGCAAAAACGAGAAGCCCAGCTTTGAAAGGCAGTTCAAAAACATGCAGAAACTTTCAAAGGAACTCATCAAGCTCAGCAATAATCACAAGCTTGTTCTCACCCACGGCAACGGCCCGCAGGTTGGCAACATCCTGATACGGGTAGAAGAAGCGCTGGGAAAAGCTTATCCACTCCCTCTATTTGCATGTGTAGCAGAATCGCAGGGCGAAATGGGCTTCATGATAGAGCAGAGTCTTCAGAATGAGTTCAGGAAACATCACTTGAAACATCCGGTTGTCAGTGTCCTCACACAGGTTGTTGTAGATAGGAAAGACCCGTTTTTCAAGAAACCGACAAAACCTATAGGGCCTTTCTACACAAAGAAGGAAGCTGAAATCCTGAAAAGAAAAGGCTTCGCGGTTTCTAATGACGTACGCGGCGGCTACAGGCGCGTGGTTCCATCTCCAAGGCCTAAGAAAATAGTCGAAGCGGATGTAATAAAAAGGCTTGTCAAAGACGGCGTGACTGTTGTTGCGGCAGGGGGTGGTGGAATTCCTGTTTACGAGCACAACGGCTTGAAAGGAATTGATGCTGTCATCGACAAAGATCTGGCTAGTTCTTGCCTTGCTTCAAGCATTCAAGCGGATATGTTGCTGATAATTACAGACGTAGATGCTGTATACTTGAATTACAAAAAACATAATCAGAAAAAGATCAGTAAAATGAGCCTGAAGGATGCAAGAAGATACATGAAAGAAGGCCAATTTCCTGCCGGAAGCATGGGACCCAAGATAGAAGCCGCCATAAACTTTATTGAGCGCGGCGGGAAAAAAGCTATTATAACGAGCCCGAGCGGTATAATAAATGCAATGAAAAACAAGGAAGGAACGCTTATCATATCTTCTTAATATACCACCGACTAAAGTCGGTGGTTTATGAGAAGATGTGATCCCAGATTCATTGTATTTCATCTGCTGTCTAAAGACAGCAGTTTTTAATGAATCTAAGATAACAAGATGATCATATGCAGCCAAAAAATGTTATAATCATGGGAGCGGCTGGCAGGGACTTCCACAATTTCAACATGTACTTCCGCAAGAAGAAGTTTTACAGGGTCGTTGCCTTTACTGCGGCACAGATACCTGACATAGCTGGAAGGAAATATCCTGCAAAGCTCGCAGGCAGACTATATCCAAAAGGAATACTTATCCATGATGAAAAACACCTGCCGCAGCTGATAAAGAAATTCAGCGTCAAGACTGTTTATCTTTCTTACAGCGACCTTGCCCACATAGACGTCATGCACAAGGCTTCTATTGTTCTGGCAAACGGCGCCAGCTTTGTATTGCTCGGTCCGGAAGAAACAACACTGAGATCTTCGAAACCTGTGATAGCCGTATGCGCTGTGCGCACGGGAGCTGGCAAATCACCGACAACCAGGAAGATAGCGTCAATATTGAAAGAAAAAGGATACCGCGTGGTAGCCATAAGGCACCCAATGCCTTACGGCGATCTCGTGAAACAGGAGGTGCAGAGGTTCGGAAGTTATGAAGATCTCAGGAAGCAAAAGTGCACCATAGAGGAAAGGGAGGAGTACGAGCCGCTGATAAAGCGCGGAATTGTTGTTTATGCGGGGGTGGATTATGAAAAGATAGTGCGGCAAGCCGAGAAAGAAGCGGATGTTATCATATTCGATGGAGGCAACAATGACTTTCCATTTATCAGGCCTGACCTGCAAATAGTTGTAGTAGACCCTTTGAGGGCAGGGCATGAAATCAGCTATCATCCCGGAGAGGTCAATCTAAGGTCTTCAGACGTCGTGCTCATTAACAAGATGGACAGTGCCACAAGGGAACAGATAGAAACTGTACAGAAGAATATCGGGTTGTATAATCCCAAAGCTGCTGTCATAAGAGCAATGTCCAGAATAATGATAAACCGGGCGGATCTCATTAAAGGCAAGAGGGTTGCAGTCGTGGAAGACGGGCCTACTGTCACGCACGGCGGGATGAGCTTTGGTGCAGGCACTGTGGCGGCAAGGTTATTCAAAGCGAAGATAATAGACGCTAGTAAATACGCCGTAGGCAGCATGAAAAATGTTTACAAAACGTATCCGCACTTAAATAACATATTGCCGGCAATGGGCTACAGCAAGAAACAAATGAAGGAGCTTGAAATGACGCTGAACAGGGCAAAATGCGATGCGATTATTGATGCCACGCCGGTAGACATATCGAAGCTGCTCAAATTAAACAAGCCTGTTGCCGAAGTCGAGTATGAAGTCGAGGAAATAGGCAAGCCAGATCTCCTGTCAATAATAAACGGTTTTGAAAAAAGATTCCTGAGATGATTGAAATGAAGCATTTCCTGTCTTTGGCAAACCTTAGCAGCAAAGAAATGCATATGCTCATAAACAAAGGGATTGCAATAAAGAAAAATCCTTCAAGATTCTCCAGTAAGTTGAAAGGCAAGACGCTGATTCTGCTTTTCGATGAGCCGTCGCTGAGAACAAGAATTTCTTTCGAGGCAGGAATGCTGCAGCTTGGCGGCCATGCAATAACCTATCACTTAAGCGAATCAACTGTTGGCAAGAAGGAATCTCCAAAGGATTTTTCTCAGGTGCTATCAAGATACGTGGACATAATAATGGCAAGGCTCTACAGCAGCGAGATGCTTGCTGAAATTGCCAGAAATTCCAGGGTGCCTGTGATAAACGGCATGACAAGCGCCGAGCATCCGTGTCAGGTACTGTCTGATCTGATGACAATCTGCGAGAAAAGAGGAAAATTGAAAGGATTGAAGCTTGCTTACGTTGGCGACGGCTTGAACAACACTACTCACTCACTGCTATATGGCTGCTCTAAATCTGGAGTGGACGTAAGCATTGGCTGCCCGAAGCAAATGATGCCTGATTCAAAGGTTCTGGCCAAGGCGAAAGAATTTGCAAAAATACATGGAAGCAAAGTTCACGTCACTGCGAGCGCTAGCGAAGCTGTTTCTGGATCTGACATTATTTACACAGACAGCTGGATGAGCTATCATGTTCCGCATAACCAGGAAAAATCAAGACATAAAATTCTCATGCCGTATCAGGTCAACAAGCAACTGATGAAACACGCGCCGAAGGCTCTGTTCATGCACTGCCTTCCTGCAAAGCGCGGCGCTGAAGTGACGGATGGCGTCATCGACAGCAAGGCGAGCATAGTCTATGACCAGGCAGAGAACCGCCTGCACGCGCAGAAAGCCCTGCTGCTGTGGCTGATGAAGAAATAATAATGAAGGGCTCGCAGCTTTGTTTGGCTGCTGGTTTGGTTCTAGAAGCCTTTTTATAGGTTGCCGTATAGAATTGGTATGGTGGTAAGAATGGTATACCAAACTAAGGTAACGGACAAGTATCAGATAACAATACCGAAAAAGCTTCGAGAAGTTTATGGTGTAAAGCGTGGATCCAAAGTGTCTTTGATACCAAGAGAAACAGGTATCGAACTACTCGCAGCAAAAAAGATAGAAAACATAACAGAAAAGTTATACGGTTCCATAAAATTTAAAGGCGACCCTGTAAAACACATTCACAATATCCGCGGTAGTCTTGCTATTTCAAAAACCAAAAAATCCTGATTTGGAGAAATTGTATGAGGGTCTTTATCGATTCTAACATATTCATATACGCCGCTCAGGCACATCCAGAATTTGGAGAAGCGTGTAAAAAAATACTCAAAGACATAGAATTGAGAAAGATTGAAGCAGTAACATCTGTACTTAACATAGCAGAGGTGGCAGAATTTATAGACAGAAATGAAAATCGAAAGGCCGCGATAAATGTGATAGAACTTCTGTTAGCACTGCCAATGGACATAGAAGATGTTGTTAAAGAACACGAAGTTGATGCGCTTTCTATATTTTCCTCAACAAAAGCAAATTATTTCGATACGGTTTTTGTAGCTGTCATGAAAGAGAAGTTTATAGACACAATTATAACAAACGATTCGCACTTTGAAGGCATAAAAGGAATTAAAGTACTAAAACCTCTGGATTATTAGGGCTCTTAGTCTAAATTTGGCTGTTTTGTTTTTACCGTTTTGCCTGCTCTATTGCCTTTGGTATTGACCAGAGCATGTCTGAGGCTGTAAGGCCTTCGTGGAAAGTTTTTGATGCAATGTCGCCTGCAAGTCCGTTTATGTAAGCCGCGCAGCATGCGGCATCGAATGTGCTTGCACCGCGTGCAAGCAATGCCCCGCATATGCCTGCCAGTGTGTCGCCCATGCCGCCTTTTGTCATGTAAGGGTTGCCTGTTGCGCTCGTAGCAACTTGCGTGCCGTCAGATATCGTATCTATGTGCCCTTTGAGGAGCACTGTACAGCCAATTCTTGCCGCTAATGCTTTTGTTTTGCCTAGGCGCTCATTCACGAATCTGCTTGGTTTTCCGCCGCTTAGAACAAAGAATTCGTGCGAGTGCGGCGTGAGCAAGAATTTCCGGCCTAATTTCTTCTTTACCGCATAAAGGCCGTCTGCATCAACAACAGTAGGAATCTTACTTTCTTTTAGAATAGCAGCCACGGCACTAAGCGTTTTCTTTTCTTTTGAAATCCCTCCGCCAACAACCATGGCAGAGCTTGTTTCCATGAGTTTTCTTATTTCCTTTACGTGCTTCTTTTCAATATAATTACCTTTCAATGGATAAGCTATGATATCCGGCTCGAAAGAAGCAGCTATGTTTGCAGCCCTTTCAGGCGCGGCTATAGTAACTAAATCACAGCCTGCGCGATAGGCGGCCATGGCATTGAAAGCCGGCGAACCGCTGTACAGTTTAGATCCACCAACAACAAGAAGCCTGCCAAATTGTCCTTTATGCGACCAGGCTTCTCTTTTCTTGTACACCTTCTTGACGACCGCGCTGCTTACTAGCATAATAAGATTTCTTGCGGCGGCTTAAATGCTTTTATCAGCAGAATTAAATCTATGGATAGTTCAAAGGCGCTGCAAGTCATCAGGCTATTGCAAAAAGAATATCCTAAGGCAAAATACTATCTTAATTTTTCCAATCCGCTCGAACTCTTGGTTGCTGCAATCCTATCCGCCCAGGCAAGGGATACTGTAGTAAATGCAGCCACGCCGGCTTTATTCAAGAAGTACAGGACAGCCAAGGATTACGCTGGCGCCGATCTAGAAGGGCTGATAAGCTGCGTAAGTAAAGTCTCGTTTGCAGGCAATAAGGCCAGAAATATCAAGGCAAGCTGCAATATAATTGCCGAAAATCATAATGGCAAAATTCCCCAGACGATGGAAGAGCTTGCGGAGCTTCCGGGGATTGGCAGGAAAACAGCAAATGCCATACTGATCAACGCTTTTGATAAAGTTGTGGGCATACCCTGCGACACTCATGTAATTCGTTTATCCTATCGTTTAGGCTGGACGAAAAACAAGAATCCTGCTGAAAGACCATGGAAGGGCTGTATGCAAGGCACCCATGCCTGAATGCAGCAGATGTGTGCTGAACAAATTATGCCCGAAGCAGGGAGTGACGAAGAAGCTCTGAAAACGTATAAAACCGTTTCTGTTAATTAGATATGTGATTTCAATGAAGGGTTCTGTACCATTTAATATCGGATCTGGCGGAAAGAAGAAATTCCTCATTACATTCGACCGCGAGGGCTGCATAGGCGCTTTTTCCTGCTCCGCTGTGGACGAGAAGCTCTGGGAAAAGGTGCCTGAAGAGGGCAAGGTCAACCTTTTCGGCGCGGTTCTCAATGAATCTGGATTATACGAGATTGTTCTTGAAGAAGGCCAGTTCAGCCCCGATGCAGAAACCGTCTGCCCCGTGAACGTGATAAAGATAAAGGAAATCACAGACGAGCAGGCGAAGGAGTGGGAAGATAAGAACAGGAAGCAGTAATTATGGTTTCTAGTTATGTCGGTTATTATCGATTAACCGCCAAAGATAAGCCTTTATGTCCTCAGGATGAAATCCATGCTGCAATATCACAATCAGGAGTAAGGGTATTAAATTTGTTGTCAATAAAAGGCACAAATGCCTATTTCTTTGATACAGACAAGCCCATACCATTCAAAGACGTAGAAAGAATATTGGATTTCCTTCGAAATAGGGGTCGTGGTGAATATGGCTTTAGCCAACATTCTTCTTACATTTCATAGAGATTGGTAATAATGAAAACAGCCCTTGTAACAGGTTCATCGCGCGGCATCGGCCGTGCAATAGCGTTGCAGCTTGCGCGCGACGGCATGAATGTTGTGGTGAACTACAGCAAAGACAAAGACGGCGCAGAAGAAACAGCAAATGAAATCAAGAGACTGGGCAAAGAAGCAACTGCCATAGCTGCTGATGTGTCCCAACCAGGCCAAGTTAAAGCAATGGTAAAAGCGGCTGTGAGCAGATTTGGCGGCATTGACGTTCTTGTTAACAACGCAGGCATAAACAGGAAGAATGCTATCGAAGACTTGGAAATTGACGAATGGAAAGATATGCTGGACGTGAATCTGAACGCCGCCTTTTTTTGTGCAAAAGAAGCGCTGCCTTACCTGAAGCAAAGCAAAGGCGTCATTGTTAATATTTCTTCCATGGCCGCATTCAAAGGCTCAACGAGAAATGCGCATTACGGCACCTCGAAGGCAGGACTCATAGGCCTGACAAAATCTCTTGCGCGGGAGCTGGCAAAATACGGCATACGCGTCAACGCAATAGCTCCTGGATATGTGATGACAGACCTGATTAAAGGCCGCAACATGACGGAGCTTGTAAAAGACATTCCTCTTGGCCGGGTCGCAAAACCGGAAGAAATAGCTGATGTTGTCTCCTTCCTTGCTTCTGGAAAGGCATCTTATGTAACAGGACAAGTAATATGCGTTAACGGCGGCTTTGAATGAAAATAGGTGTCAGGGTAATTCCAAACTCGAAGAAAAACGAGATAAAGAAAGAAGAAAGATGGCTTAAGGTCTGCTTAACAGCAACGGCACATGAAGGGAAAGCAAACAAGGCCCTGATAGGTATGCTTGCTGGCTTTTTCCAGGTTAGCAAAAGCAGAATCAGAATACTGAAAGGCTTTAAATCAAAGAACAAGATTGTGGAAGTTAGTCAATAAACGCGTTTTTAAGTTTTGCCACATTAGGAAAGCATGAAATGCTTGGAGTAATCCACGGAGTTTCTTTGACAAACCAGGGTTTTAAAATGAAAATTGGGATAGCAGGTGCAGGCACGCTGGGTTCTGGTCTTGCCGCACTGCTTCTCAAAAGCGGATTTGACGTTTCAATCAGCGACAGGAATGAATCAGATCTCAAGAAGGGCCTGCAAGATGTAAGTGCTCATTTGGCGCAGCTCGCTAAAAAGAACCTGATCGCTTCAACAGACCGCGAATTACTGATGCATAAGATCAGAGAATCAACAGAGATTCAGGTCCACAAAGAAGCAGACATTATTATAGAAGCTGCAGGCGAGAAGCTGAATGTCAAAAAAGAAGTTCTCGGAGATTTGGAAAAGATAGCAAGGCCTGACGCTGTTATTGCAACCTGCTCATCCTCAATACCGATCGACGTGCTTGCAAAAGCGATAAAGACGCCTGAACGGCTTATTGGCATCCACTTGATAATTCCCTTTTCTTCCAACGTGCTTGAGATGGTCAGCAGCAAGTCAACGGCGCCAAAAACCACAAGAACTGCGAGAACGGCATTTGAAAAGATGTTCAAGGCAATTATAGAAACAGAATCCATCCCGCTTTCAGGCAGGATTGTCTTCAGCATGATAAACGAAGCTGCATTCTGCGTGCGCGACGGCGCAAGCGCTGAAAGCGTCGATGCGGCGATGAAGCTGGGCATCAATCATCCTATAGGGCCTCTGGAACTTGCAGATCTGGTTGGACTGGACGTTGTTGTTGACACCCTAATTAATTTGAAGAATAAATCAGAGCGCTTCAAGCCGTGCCCGCTTCTCATTCAACTGGTGCGCGAAGGCAAGCTCGGCAAGAAGACCGGGAAAGGTTTCTACGATTACATGAAATAAATGTGGACAGTGATTTAATTTCCTTTTATTTCTGAACTTTGTATTTTAGAAGTAGTGTTCCCTGACTGTTCAGTTTTTTGGCACTTATAAATTTTAATTGGATTTCAAAGTTATCTTCAGCAAGCATAGATCTGCCTTTACCAAAAATCTTAGGTTCGATTGTCAGGTATATCTCATCTATAAGAGATGATTGTAAGAATAACGCAGTTATCTCACTTCCGCCGACCAATAAACAATTTTTGTAACCTTTCGATTCAAGTCTTTTCAGGAGTTTAGTTGGATTTTCATTTGTAAACTCAAGCATGCCACTCTTAGCATGATTAGAATATTTAGCAGGATTTTTAGTTAAAACAACCCTTAACTTATCAGGCTGTAGCTTAATTTTATCATGAATGGAAGTATAGGTCTTCCTTCCCATTACAATTAATTTATGTTTATCCCGTAACAATGAAAAGAACTTTGCATCTTCCTTTGAAGTCCATAAATTGATGTTTGTATCATCGTTTCTGGTTATTTTCCCATTTAATGATGAAACAAGTACCATAGTAACTTTCATAACTACCTTTTATCTTTGATCGATTAATCCATCTGTGCTTTCTGAAGTTTGCCGCTAAAGTCGATATATACAGTCTTGATTTCCGAGAACTCGTCGATGCCCATTATGCCCGCCTCGCGCCCGGAACCTGTCTGCTTCACGCCGCCGAAAGGCAGGTGTACTTCCGCGCCTATTGTTGAAGAGTTGACATATGTTATTCCAGCTTCTATCTTTTCTATCGCTTCAAATGCATTGCTTATGTTTTGGGTGTATATGGAAGAACTAAGGCCATATTCCACGGAGTTCATGGCATCTATCGCTTCCTGCAGGTTTGATACTTCAATTATTGACAGCACAGGGCCGAATATCTCCTCGCGCGCTATACGCATCCCGGCATGTACATTTGTGAAAATTGTTGGCGCATAAAAGAAACCTTTCTTTGATAGTTTTATGCCGCCGCAGACGAGTTTTGCTCCTTCCTGCCTGCCTATTTCCGTGTAGTGATGTGTTTTTTCCAGTGCTGCCTTGTTTATTAGCGGTCCCATATCAGTGCTTGGTTTCAGGCCGTCTCCAACGCGTATGTGCTTTGCACGTTCTACAAGCATATTTGTGAATTTTTCTTTTACTTTACGGTGCACAATTACTCTGGAGCATGCGGTGCACCTCTGTCCCGTGGTGCCGAATGCGCCCCATATAACCCCATCCAAAGCCAGTTTCATGTCTGCATCATCCATTACTATGATGCCGTTCTTTCCGCCGAGTTCCAGGCCAACTTTCTTTATTCCAGCATTCCTTGTGATCCATAGTCCTGTATCACGCGAGCCTGTGAAAGAGATGCCGCGAACATCTTTGTGGCTTACAATTGCAGTGCCTACCGGATCAGCAGAGCCTGTGACAAGATTCACGGCGCCCTTAGGCACGCCAGCTGCATCAAGAATATTCACAAGCTCTATTGCACACAAAGGCGTATCAGAAGAGGGTTTGAAGACAACTGCATTGCCGCAGATAAGTGCCGCAGACATCTTCCATGCAGGAATAGCTATCGGAAAGTTCCAGGGCGTTATCAAGCCAACAACGCCTATTGGCTGCCTGAATGTCATGCAGGCTTTTTTTGGCAGCTCTGATGGTGTTGTGCTGCCTAGAAGCCTGCGTCCTTCTCCTGCCATGTACTCGAAAACATCTATTGCTTCCTGGACATCCCCGCGCGCTTCAATCAGGACTTTGCCCATTTCAGCTGTCTCAAGCCGCGCAAGCCTTTCCTTGTTTTCCTTGAGCAACTGCGCGACCCTGAGCAGTGTTTCCCCCCTTCTCGGTGCAGGAACATTTCTCCATTTCTCATAAGATTTCCATGCGGCAGAAACAGCGTTGTCAACATCCTGCTTTGTGCTTTTCTGGAATTTGCCCAGGCTTTTTTCAGTGGCTGGATTTAGTGAATCAAAAAGTCCTCCCTTGGAAGAAACCCACCTGCCGCCTATATAATTTTTGTATACAGCCATCCATTAAATTATGTCGAAGGCTGTTAATAAGATTTTGCCTCAGTCGCTTAGAGATGCTATGTATTTCTCCGCTTCAAGCGCCGCCTTGCAGCCTGAGCCGGCAGCTGTTACAGCCTGCTTGTATCTGTAGTCTGCGACGTCGCCTGCAACAAAGACGCCTTCTGTGTTGCTGAAAACGTCTTTCTTGACCGCTATGTAGCCTTTCTCGTCAAGACCTATCTGGCCGGCAAATATCTTTGTGTTTGGCTCGTGACCTATTGCTACAAAAAGTCCGTCGCATGCTATCTTTTTCTGTTTCTTTGTGTTTACATCTTCTATAACAACAGCTTCAACCCTGCTTTTTCCTACAATATCTGCCACAATATTGTTCCAGATAAAGTCTATCTTCTTGTTCTTTTTTGCACGGTCCTGCATTATCTTGCTTGCACGCAGGCTGTCTCGCCTATGGACTATAGAGACTTTACTGGCAAACTTTGTGAGAAACAGCGCTTCTTCCACGGCTGTGTCGCCGCCGCCCACGACAAGAACATATTTGTCCCTGAAAAAAGCAGCGTCGCATACAGCACAGTTCGCCACGCCCCTGCCTATCAAGCGCTGTTCTGATGGCAAGTTGAGCCACTTTGCAGAGGCGCCTGTTGCGATTATCACGCTTTTCGCTTCGTACTCTTTGTCAGCGATAACTTTGAAGGGGCTGCTGCTAAATTCAACCTCTGTCGCATCTTCATAGACTATTTCTGCGCCGAAGCGTTCTGCCTGCTGGCGCATCCTGTCCATGAGGTCTCCGCCGAGAACGCCTTCAGGAAATCCGGGGTAATTCTCGACGTCGCTGGTAAGCATGAGCTGGCCACCGGGCTTGGCGCCGGCTATAACAAGCGTTTTCAGGTTGCCCCTGCTTGTATATATGGCACCTGTATAACCGGCGCATCCTGATCCAATTATGATTACGTCGTAAAGCATGTTCATCATCTATTCTAATATTTTTTGTTAGGAGAGGGGGTTGATAAGGATGAGAACCTAGGTTCTCGACTTATTTCGTAAAGCATTGTTAATATCTGGCTGCAGAGAAATAAAAGGTTATGCCTGAAAAACAAATAATCAGATGTACAGAAACTCTATAAAAAGGAAAAAAGTAAAAGACTAAATATGACTTACCATTCCTCTTTTTCTGCTTTCTTTGATGCTGCTTTCTTTCTTCTCTTTGCCATTGTTGTCACCTCTGTTATTGATACTGCAGACAATACTTTAAAATGGCTTTCGCGGGGAAAATCATTATTTTGAAGTGATTACATCAGGCATAGTGCAGATAGAAAGGGATAAACTTTAAAGCTAAGGCTCAGGATGAATATATAAAATGACTAGAGACCTTCCCGCAGAAATCGTGTTATTCGCACTCTTGGCGCTGTTTACAATACCGCTGGCTTTCGCTCAAGCTCCAAGAACTGTCACGAATTCTATTGCACTCCAGCCGTCTTCGCCTTCCGTGCTACTGGACAGCGAGGTAAGGGTTGATATTGTCGCAAATAATATAAGCGGCCTTGCAGGCATTCAGGCAAGCGTAAGCTACAATCCTGCAGTGCTGCGATATGAGAGGGCTCAGGAGGGCACATTCCTGAAGCAGGGAGGTGCACAGACGCTCTTCCTTGACACCATAGACACAACAACTTCCGGTATTATAAAGAACATTGCCACTGTAAGAATAGGTAGCGGCGCTAGTGGCAGCGGCACTATAGCCTCAATATATTTGAGGGCAACCAACAAAGGCATGTCTGACTTGAGATTATCACAAGTGCTGCTCGCAACAAGCAACGGTACTACTATCAGTACAATTGCCCTGAATGCAAGCGTGAATGTTGTTTTTCCGGACGCAGACGGCGATGGTGTTCCTGACACTTTAGACAGATGTCCCGGCACCCCGCCGCAATACGCCGTGGGCAGACATGGATGCCCCATACCTCCCGGTAATTTCTCGCCTGATCTCGGTACGAATCTTTCAGATGTTGATTTGTCAGGCGTCACTTCTTTTAGGATAGGTGTAAGAGGTGTTGGCGGATTGGATTTTGGCACAAGCAACATAAGCCTTCTTGAGAATGTTTCAGGTATAATAGTTCCTATCAATCTAACGAGGGCTATCGAATTTTCTCTTCATAGAGTCATAGTTCGTTCAGAACTTTTTGCAACATTTAATGCTTCCGCGACCGTCACTCTCGTCCTTGCAGGAATTTCAAATCCTCTGGTATACAGGAACAACTTTACTTGTTCGGACTGCAGAATAATAAGTTTCATAGGCGGAAACCTGACGTTTACAGTGCCGCATTTCACTGAATATTCTGTTCAGGACGGCAGCTATTGCGGCGACAGCTTCTGCAGCAGCCTGGAAAGTTGCTCGCTATGCTCCATAGATTGTGGTGTTTGTCAAACACCAGTAGTTTCAGGAGGCGGAGGCGGTTCAGGTGGCGGTGGTGGTGGAAGCTCTGGTGGTGGGGGTTCTTCATCAAAAACATTAGAAAACATTACAGTATCATATCCCAATTTCGATATATTCAGGGTCTTCATCGACTTTACCGGTAGGAAAACAGTATCTGACCAGAACACACTATCGTTAGATGCTTCAGAGATAGCAACCATTACAAGTCTTCCTGAAGGCCCTGTAGTTTACAAAGCCTTCAACATAAAACCTATAAATTTTGTGAGCAGAGACATGCAGCTTGTGAAAATAGAATTCAGGACAGACAAGAAATGGATAGAAGAAAATAATATCGATGTAAATTCAATAAAATTGTATCGTTTAGTTGACACCTCTTGGACTCCAATTTATACTGTAAGGATTGACGAAACAAGCTATTCTTATCACTTTCTAGCTGAAACAACGGGCTTCTCAATCTTCGCTATCGGAGGGTCCGTATCTACAGAACCTCCTGAAGAACCACAGCCAGAGGATGAACAGATACCTGTACAAGCTCCGCCACAAACGCCAGCTCAGGCAAGTTCTGATATGCTTGGCCTTGTAATTATCATTGCCGGCGTAGTTGTCCTGGTTATTATGATCGGCAAACTGAAAGGCAGGCATAAGAAAGAAGAAAATGTGAGCAATCCTTTTCTAAGATCAGACAGTTCAGGGTAGCCGACTGTCACATCCAGTCATGTTTGCGGAAAATCGGTTAAACAACTAATAAATATCACCCATTCTAATTAATAGAATGCGGTATTGTAGAAGGTGCGATGCAAAATATTTTACTGATGATGAAAAATGCAGATCTTGCGGCAGGGAACTTGTCGATGGCGAAGATGTATATCCGCATGAAATTGGAAAAGGTTTGCATATAGAAAACAAGGCTTTGCTTATTCCAGCTGCTCTATTGCTTGTAATAACGGTATCGCTAATTTTTTCAGGCATTCCGACAGGCAAGATAACAGCCGCGGAAAATTGCCGCGAAGTGGAAGAGGAATACCTTACAGAAGTGCCGTATGAGGTTGAAACGCTCTATGCATATTATCCCAAATACAATGCGGTCAGCTCATATTTAGAAGAAGGTTGGAACAATCAACTGGGGGCCTTCTATAATTATACTGTAATTCTGCAGAACCTTGACGTGGAAGATTATTACTATAGTGTAGAATACCTTCTTGACACATCTAAACATGGGGGGCTTGCTAGCATAGTCAGGAAACTAGTCAAAAAAGGGTCAAATGAAAGTTTTGAGGCGTATTTCGACACAGATCTTGATGAAGACGTTGACGGGAAATTTGCAGTTTACCCTGAACCTGTGCAGAAAATCGGAAAGGCAATAAGACTGGAAAACAAGTCCCTTCTCAGGAAGATAACAAAGTGCTCATAATTGTGAATTCTGCGTGTTCTGTCCTGCCCCGATAAGACTCTATCTTCTACAATAGAAAAATTTAAGAACAGAGCTGATAATGTTCACTAATAACGTTATATAGTAATACAGTGTATGAATATGATCAGTTAATACAATCACAGAGAACCCATAAAAGGAAGGAATTCTCGATTGTTAGGTTGAGCCAATGGCAAAAAAAAGCAGCCTTGTTAATGAAACAGAGGAACTCCGGGCACTGGACATACGCAACAAGATCCTGAAGCTTATAGAAAAAAGCGGCGGCCTCACTATTTCCGAGATTTCCAGAGAGCTTGGGATGCATTATACAACAGCTTCTAAGTACCTAGCTGTACTGGAGGCTGAAAAAAAGATCATTCACCGCCGCATAGGAATGGCAAAATTGTTTATAATTAAAAAGGCCTTTGCGCTCATTCTGATTTTTACATTTCTTTCAGCTGTTGTTTTGCCTGCTTATGCAATACCGAATAAAATACCCATCAACGGCAGGCTTACATTTCTGAATGACACTGCCATCAATGCAAGCGCAAATTTAACTTTCATGATCTATAACGCGAAAACAGGCGGAAGTATACAATGGAGTGAACCGCAGGAAAATCTTACAGTCAATACAGGCCTCTTTTCAGCTCTGTTAGGAAACAACACACCTATTAATGTTACTTTTGACGATGGATTATTCCTTGAGATTGCAGTGAATAACGAGACAGTATCCCCGCGCTTTGAACTGGGAAGCGTGCCTTATACGTTTACGGCAAACCAGACAAACTTCACAAAAAGCGGGGCGCGTGCACTCGGCGACTTTTTGCCAAACGCAGATAGTTCTTATGATCTTGGCCTGCAATTCCTTCGCTGGCGCAACGGAAATTTCATCAATGTCAATGCGACAGGCTATGTCAGTGCTTCGGTGCTGCAGTTAATTACTGGTGGTGTATTACTTTTCCCAAACAATATAATAACGTCGGCAATGATTCAGTCACTAGACCAATCGAAATTAAGCATAACATTGCCAATAGCGAACACAACAGGCTCTTTTCCTCAATCAAGATTGAGTATAGAGAATCTGCCAATAACCAATATTTCAAACCTGGCAGGGTCAGGCCAGTGCAGCGGAAGTAACAAGGCTGTTAATGTCACGTTAAATAACTCCGGCTTGTTTGTTTTCTGCGCTGCAGATCAGGGTACAGCAGATTTAGGATGGACAACGTCAGCAAGTGCAGTATACAATGACACAGCAGGAATTTCCGTGTTAATAGGCTCCCAGAATGCAGCTGCAGCATTCAACACAGTAATAACAGGCAGTGTGAATGTAACAGGCACTATCAATGCGTCCCGCCTGCTTGTAAGGGCGGATACGGATGCAAACATGACCGTCTGGGAATCCGGCGGCGGCAGAGTTGCTTCTGTGAATATAACAGGTAATGCGACGTTTGCCGGCATACGCATACCAAACCTGCCAGATTGCGACACCCTTGACACGAACTCGGTCGGCATAGTTAGTTGCGGCTTGGATGCACAAACAAACCGTCAGTCGCTTGAATTTCTGGGATACAACAAAACTACCGCGGCTCAACGCTGGGTAAATGTCACGCTGTCCAGATCCAAAAAATTCCTTATTATCTATATCAACATAACGGGTTATTCAGACGACGATATAGCAAGGATAGCCTTCAGCGACGACGGGCAAGCCAACTACGCCGGTTCTGCGTAACTACGCCGGTTCTGCGTCAGACGGATTAACCAGTCCCAAAACAACCGTGAGCAGCACGACTGGCATTCCTGTGTCTGAAACAGCAGTAACAACGCAGAGGAGTCTTGTGGTTCATGTTTTTAATGCTCTTAACAGCACGGTAAAAAGGGTTATGATAGACGGGTTGTCCGGTACAGACAGTGCGGCAACCGCCCCGACAATACAAATTGCCCGGGGGATATGGGTCAACAGGACAGCAAACATAACAATGATTAACCTGTTTGGCGGCTCTAGTGGAGCGAATCTGCTCGGAAACACAGAAATAACTGTGTTCGGTGCCGATGTGTGATGGTATGTATGAAGATTTTGTACATTATAATTGCTGTTTGCTTGACGGTGTTGTTTTCTGTTTCTTATGCAGACTCTGGCAACTCGGTTAACTACAGGCTCACCATAGACACCAGCGCTTATAGTGATGCGGGAAACTCAGCTAACTACAAGGTTTTTATCGAATCTGCTTTGTCAGCTGATAGCTCAAACTCCTCTTTGTATCGTTTGGTGCTCGGCATCTTAGAGCAGCCGCCGCTGCTGCGACCAAGCAATGCTACCTCAGCAAGATTGGATTTTGTAGACCAGGCAGATACAGGCAGCCAGACATTGTCTGTTATAGTCAGCGATAATCTTGGAAATCTTGTTTCCGGAGCAGTTGTGAATGGAACAATTGTAGGCCCCGGTGGCTCGCAAACGCCCATAAACTTTACTGAAGCCGCAACAGGAAACTATACAAATGATTTCAATCTTTCGAATATAGGAGACTACACGATACAAGTAAGCGTTGCGAAACCGGGGTTTGCGGACATATCAGGCTCGAAGGGAATATATGTAGGTTTTGTGAAACTGACATCTTTCGCTTCTGATCCGCAGGTTTTCCAGGGAAATACAATTGCATTCAGCTACAGTGCAGTGAATATGGGGGCTGTAAACTCAACAATTACACCAAAACTCTTTGTATACAATTCGCAGGGGATATTAGTCTTCTCCAAAACCGGAGTGGCACAGGCACTGGAAGCAAACGAAACGGCGGCACAATTGCAAGTCAACATCATGACATGGAACGCCGGCTTCACAGCTGCGGGACAATATAATGCAACTGGCCAGATCCTGTTTACAGATCCTGGCAGCAATGAATTTCTGACCCCAAACAAGACAGTGATTTTTAACATCCTTGAAACTGCTTCAGCATCCATATCTTCCGGTGGCGGAGGAGGAAGCGGCGGAGCATCTGTACCTGCACCCGTGCAGAATATAACCAATCTAACCCGGGCTCCGCGTCCTGCTGCAGAAACACTGCAATTCGTTACTGTACCTGCACTAGTGGAAATATTCCAGGGAGAAAGAAAGGCAGAAAATATTGTCTTGTATAACCCGACCGACAGTGATATAACCAGTATAAGAGCATCTGTAGACGGCATCTCTGACTGGGTTTCGATTCCGGAGCCTGCTTTTGATGTACAGCAGAAAGGAGAAAGGATTGTCACGATGATTCTAGACGTGCCGCCAACGGCTGTCCCGGGAAACTATCAGGCAAGGCTAAGGCTTTTCAACGGCACTGCCCTGAGAGAGCTCTTCTTTATACTCCGTGTTTATTCAAGGGACCAGATATTGCAAAGAAACTTCATAGTCATTGAGAACTCGTTTGTTGATGAAATTAAAAACGAAACGCATATTCGTGTAAACATCAAGAACAAGGAACAACATTTAGAGTCTGCTACACTTGCCGTTAGAATAGACAAGAATATAGCATCCCGCGTGGACGAAGTTGTTTTCATCGGCACTTCTCCACGAATAATAGAAGAAGACCCGCTGGTAGAATATACTTTCCTGGACCTTAAGCCGTTTGAAGAGAGAAATGTCAGTTACTATGTCAGAAATGTAATAACCACTGTGCCTTTCAGCTATGTCTCTGCAGAACAAATAAGCATAGTAACTCCTCAGCCAGTAAAAGTGCCTGAAGAGCGGATACTGTTTGCCCTTATGCTGGTAGATACGGCTGTTATCTTTGTTATCGTATTTTACATAATCTTATCTAAGCGAAAACCTGGGAAATATCATTACCGGTACAAAAGACCGCGCGCCGCTTCCGCGGAAAAAGATGAATTACCGCAGTGAAAAAACTTTATTTATGTCCTGGAGATAGTCTTATGATGGGAAAAATACAATTCATCTGCAGGAAACCGGGAAAGAAATCAATACGAATAATCGAACGCGATCACAGAATAATATCGGCTTCCCTGACAAGGGAATACTCCTTTGTCTTCAAGCACGCCAAGGGCTGCTATGTCTATGATGTCGACGGCAGAAAATATCTGGATTTTGCTGCGGGGGTGGCTGTGGCTGGCATAGGCCATACGAATCCCGTTGTAGAGAAAGCAATCCACAAGCAGATAAAGCTCGGGATACATTCTGCTTTTTCTGATTTTTATGCCGAACTTCCATTGGAATTTTCAGAATTCTTGTTGACTTTCATGCCCAAGCAGCTTGATGCCGTTTTCCTGTCTAATTCGGGTACAGAAAGCATAGAAGCGGCATACAAGCTTGCAAGATGGCACACCAAGAAGAAATGGGTCATCGCCTTCGAGAATGCATTCCATGGAAGGACAATGGGTTCACTTTCTCTGACAAAATCTAAGCCGATTCAGCGCGACAGATATTCACCCTTCCTGCCTGTCAAGCATGTGCCTTTTCCATATTATTACCGTATGAAAATGGAACCGGAAGACTGCAGCTCTTACTGCCTGACTGAACTCGAAAGAGCCATCCGATTGAAAAGGGGCGATGTAGCGGCAGTATTCCTCGAGCCTGTGCAGGGCGAAGGCGGCTATATCGTGCCGCCAAGATCATTCGCCAAAGGCGTGAGAAAACTATGCAATGAATACGGGGTGCTTCTTTGCGACGACGAAGTCCAGTCGGGCTGTTTCAGGACAGGAAGGTTCCTGGCAATAGAGAACTTTGGCGTTGTCCCGGATATCGTTTCGCTAAGCAAAGCAATCGGCGGAGGAGTTCCGCTTGGCGCAACTGTTGCAAGCAGAAAAGTCATGGACTGGGTTCCTGGCTCACATGCTTGCTTCAATAGAAGAGCAAAGGTAATCTTAGCAGACGGTAGCAGAAAAGAGATATCAGAAATAGTCAACAAAAGATTAGAGGTAAGCGTTATTTCTTACAACCCAAAAACAG
>JAGVVX010000021.1:25616-26047 GCA_018304565.1 Candidatus Aenigmatarchaeota archaeon | reverse complement strand
GGAAACATTTCAATAAATATTCCAACGGCTGGTTCTATCGGCCTTGTCTTGCAGCCCTTGATGATAGCTGCTATGCATGCAGAAAAGACAGTAAACATTTCCATCAAAGGTGGAGCGACGAACGGCAAGTGGGCCATGCCTGCAGGCTATGCAAAGCACGTGCTTCTTTCGCTGCTTGAAAAAATGGGATATCGAGCTGAAATGAAAATTACGCGCTATGGTTATTATCCTGTTGGCGGAGCAGAAGTTTCTGTTTCTATCGAGCCGTCAGAGCTCGCTCCATTAACTCTGACTGAACCTGGAAAAATTGTTGCAATACGCGGCATTTCTCATGCTTCAAGGGAATTAGAAAAAGCCAACGTAGCAGAAAGGCAGCAGAAAACAGCGCGGAAAATAATTTTTGATGCTCTTGGAATTGTGCCTGAGATAAA
>JAGVVX010000021.1:0-25588 GCA_018304565.1 Candidatus Aenigmatarchaeota archaeon | reverse complement strand
CTGCTGTAGATCTTTATGCAGAAACGGGAAGTTCTTTTCTGGGTTCTGGTGGTTTGGGGGAAAAGGGCAAGCGGGCAGAAGATGTTGGGAAAGAAGCTGCAGAAAAGATCATCAAATATATTAAATCTAATTCGCCTCTGGACGAGCATGCAGAGGATCAGTTGATACCTTATCTGGCACTTGCTGACGGAATGAGCAAGATAAGGGTGTTCAGCGTCAGCGATCACACAAGAACAAATATATGGGTTACCGAGAAGTTCATGCCGGTTAAATTCAGAATAGACGAAGTGCAGAAGATCATAGAATGCGAAAGGCTTGACTGAACTTTTTTTCGATCACTTGGCAAACGCTTCCGGGGTTTCCATGAACTTCTTTTTGCATTCGCTGCTGCAGAAGAAATATCCGCGGCCTTTATAACTTGCCTTTTCCTTTCCGATGTTTACTAGCATTTTGCAAACTGGATCGATCGGCATATTTTTCACCTTAGATCATTGCATTAAGTTTCGGCGCGACAAGCATCTGCTTTATGAGGAAATCAATCCCGCTTGTTCTTATAGAGCCGTGGCCAGGAAAGAGGTACATTACAGGCAGTTCGCTTAACTTTTTCAGGGATGAGATAAGCATTTCCATGCTGCCGCCAGCCAGATCTGTGCGCCCCACGCTGTCGCTGAAGAGCGTGTCTCCAGATATCAGTATCCGTTTGTCGCTTTCGTACAGGCAAATGCTGCCTTGTGTATGGCCCGGCGTATGAATTACTTCAAAGATAAAATTGGAGGTTTTGATTATGTCTCCGTTGTACAGGCCATGATCAACTGTCACGATTCTTGTCGTTTCCGACATCATCTCCGCGAGCGTTTCGCCTTGCTCTATTTTTTCCTTGTCGTCAGCGTGTATTGCTATATCAGCCTTTAGCCAGTCCCTGAACTTCTTGTTCCCTCCAGTGTGGTCGAAGTGGTAATGTGTATTAACTATGGTTTTTATCTGCTTTTTGTTAAACTTATGCTCAATTTCTTCTTTTAGTTGGGCAAATGTATTTCCTGTGCCCGTATCAACTAGCACTTCCCCATCTAACAAGAATATGTTAGGCTCGTTTCCAATTCCAAGAAACATCTCTATTCCTTTATACACTTGCATATACTTCACAAA
This sequence comes from Candidatus Aenigmatarchaeota archaeon, assembly GCA_018304565.1. GTDB lineage: Archaea > Aenigmatarchaeota > Aenigmatarchaeia > GW2011-AR5 > GW2011-AR5 > JACPDL01. The sequence goes on along the minus strand of JAGVVX010000021.1, from coordinate 24,442 downwards.
CAAGTTCTCTGCCTATCAGTTCATGGGAGTTTAATGAATAAAAATTACCCTGATTCTCAAATATGATTATGTTTCCCTTTGCAGCGACAATGTTGCCGTTTATAGTCAGGTTGTCTGTAACATCAACTCTTTGCGGGTTGCCGACAACATTGTGAAGCCTGTAGTATGGTCTCAGGTCGTGTATTTCCGGTTTTATCGTATATTTATCGAAGCCGTTTCCTTTTAGCTTCTTTACAGCATTGAGTATATTTATAGCTGCCGCGTTTGGATCGCCAAAAATCAGCTCGTGTTTTTGGAAACCCCTTATCCTGTCAACTATATTGAGCTTCTTGCATATCTGCTGTTCGATAAGTCTTACTTCCTTGCCGTCTTTTACAAGCGCGATCAGTGCTCCGAGATCTGCGCCCTGCTCCACCAGCCTTTCTGTTATTCGCCTCTCTATCGAGATGCCGACCTTTAGGATATTGCTGAATGCCGCAAGGTATATGTAATAAATCTGTTCTGAGCAGTCTTCTCTCTGCTTGGTGTTTAAACACTCGCTTCCAGTGCACTGTATGCAAAGGAAATAATCATCATTAAGCCTGCACTCGTTGCAGTGCCATTCTGATTTAACAGGCATGCTCTTTGGACATTCAAAATGCCTGCCGTCGCGATAGTATCCTACGCAAGTTTTCCTGCCCAGTTTCAATGATACGGCCTGTTCAAGCAGCTTTATCTTGTCAAAACCCTGTTCTGTTCTGACTACGATAAATGGTTCAGCCTGCTCTCTGGAGACAAGCCATTTGTATTTAACTGCTTGCATAATAGTCACTCATAAGGTTTTCATACGCTTCAACGGCCTTATTTAGTTTTTCGTTGCTTGAAAGGACATTTTTTATGGCGGTAAAAAAGGGCGCTGAAAGGACGTCCATTTTTTTCTGGTGGTTTATTTTCATTGCAAGGGTTTTCAGGAATTCTGAATTGTAGCTGTCTAACGGATGAAGAATTATCCAATGCTTGTTGATTTTAAGGAAGTCTTCGAGGGATTTTACTTTTTTCCTTTTGAGTATTTCAAGATAGCACAACTGGAAATACTCTTTTGGGTAAATCTTTGCCGTTTCCCTGCCGCAAACAATGTCTTCAATGGTTCTTGGCAGTTCTATTTGCTGCTTTGTCTTTATTCTAACGATTTCTTGGCAAATGAAGGGGGCTATGATATCCTTGTCTTGAAAAATCGAATCATTGGGATTGATCTTGACCCTTGCTTCTCTCTCTTCTATGGTTGTTTCATTTCTGTCTGAGAACTCAAGCAAGAAATTATCTGTCTTGAGAAGTGGTCCGAACATAGCAACGTGGTAATAAAACGGTTCAAGAAACTGCTTGGGAATCTTACCCTCTGCTATCTTCGCAATTATCTTCATTATATGTAATGTTTTGGCTAGTATATATTCTTCTTCACTGTTTCCACTCTTTTATAGCCCTTTCATAGCCTTCATGATATCCGACATCAAATACAAGGCCGTCGTGCAGGCATCCTGAAAGTTGTCCCCGGCTTGCCAGGGTTTTGAAGAGCTCTTCTATCATGAACTTTCTGGCAGGCACCAGTTTCAGCGCTTCGGGCTCCATAATTGAAAATCCGGCATTAACCAGTTTCGATTCCGATTTTGTCGGTTTTTCCATGAAGTCTTTTACAGAGCTGCCTTGCATCCTGACAACTCCAAACTTTCTCGTATTTTCCGATGTTGAAAGCAGCACCGTTGCCTGCTTGCCTTCCCTTTTGTGGAAATTGTATATCTCCGGTATGTTCAGGTTCGAGATTAGCGTATCAACATTTACCATGACAAACGTGTTTTTAACATGTCTCTTTAGACTGGCCAGCGCGCCTGCCGTGCCTAACGGGTTTTCTTCAATAAAGTACTGTATATTCATTCCAAACCTGCTTCCGTCTCCAAAATGTTCAATTATTTTATTGTGCATGTGGTTTACAGAAATGAATATGTTTCTTATATCGTATTTCTTGAAGATGTTCAAATGATATTCTAGAACCGGTCTGCCTTTGATCGGTATGAGCGCTTTGGGCATCTCATAGGTTATGGGCCTGAGATTGACTCCATCGCCGCCGGCCATGATTAGTGCCGTGTCTACTTCGATCTTGTTCATGGCTTTGGTGAGAAGGTTTTCTACCGCGTGTGATCTGTTTCTCACGGTTTTTTTATCTATCATCTTGTCCAGTTTTTTCAGTATTTCTGGTTTGATCGTTATTGTTACTCTGTTGACCATAGCATCACAGGCTTGTACCAAATTGTTCTTAAGCAGGCGTATGAAAATGTATGAAAATACAAGTATAAGAATACTTCTGTAATAAAAGTAAACATCAATTTTCAGGTTGTTGAAATGATAACAAGAGCGAAAGCGCCTGTAAGGATTAGTTTTGGCAGCAGCGGGGATTCAAACTACTACCTGCAGCATGTTGAAAAGGCCAATGGCTTGAATGCAACAATAAACCTCTATGCATACGCAGAGATTCACCAGCGAAAAGACGACAAGATCGTTCTTAGATCACTGGAGACAGGGCAGGTGAAGGAGTACGACTCTCTTGACCAAATATCTTTCGAGGACAGAGAATTGAACATAATGAAGGCTGTTGTAAAGCATTTTGGAGTAAAGGGTGTGGAACTGATAACCCACACTGACGCGCCGCTGGATAGCGGTCTTGGCGGCAGTGCTTCACACACAGTTTCTCTGATAAAGGCCTTTTGTGATTACAAGAAAATTCAGATGTCAAGCGAAGAGATAGCAAGGCTTGCGTATCATCTGGAAAGGAACGTGCTGGGTATAGAAGGCGGTTACCAGGACCAGTGGGCGGCAACACACGGCGGAATCAATTACCTGAATTTTGTTCTCGGTGACGACTCACACGGCATTGCGGTTGTGTTGAGCCCATTAAAGCTAAGTGAGAATGACCTGAATGAACTTGAAAGGTCCCTTCTTCTCATCAACCTGCCAAGAGAGAAAACGGGCCGTGATGTGCATCTTGAACAGAGGGACAGAAGCAAGGAAAGCATGGCTTTGCTCAACATGAAATACAGCATAATAGAAAACATAAAGCGCTGCCTGGAGTCAAGAACTTTTGACCAGCTTGGCTATTATCTTAACCTGGACTGGAAATTAAAGAAGCAAATGGCTCCTTCCATAACCAATCCGCGAGTGGATGAAATCTATGAAACGGCTTTAAGGTCTGGGGCTACAGGCGGCAGGGTCATCGGTGCGGGCTCGGGGGGCAGCATGCTCCTTTACTGCGGGGACAAAAAAGCAGACGTGCTTAAGTCGCTTGGCAAATTCGACATAAAGGAGATAAAATTTAGATTTGAGAGGCAAACAAACCAGACGAAGCTAATTGATGAGATACACGGAAAGATAGAGGACCATAGAAAGATGATTGAGGAAATGCTTAACAACGATCAAATAAAGACAACTATAGAAACGATATCGAACAAGATAATAGACTCCTACAAGCAAGGCGGGAAGCTCATAGTTTTCGGAAACGGCGGCTCTGCTGCCGATGCGCAGCATATCGTTGGTGAACTAGTGAATAAAATGAACATAGACAGGCCAATGCTGAACTCGATTGCACTGACTGTAAATAGTTCGGTTCTTACTGCAATTGCCAACGACTCTGGGTACGATGATGTTTTCACGAGGCAAATAGAGTCACTTGCAGAGCATAAGGATGTAGTGATAGGAATAAGCACAAGCGGCAAGGCAAAAAACGTCAAGATGGCGCTGGAAAAGGCAAAAGAAAGGGGATCTTATGTTGTTTATTTCACAGGCAAGACAGGCGGCAAAATAAGCGAAGAACTGGAAAAAGACGGTACAATAGATATTTCTTTGAAAATACCCTCTACATATACACCAAGGATACAAGAAGCTCATATACTTGCCGGGCACATAATCTGCGAGCTTGTCGAGCAGCACTTGTATGGATAGCCGCGGGGTTCGTTTATGTCATTAGCTGCTTTTCTAGATCGTGATGGGGTTATAAACGAAGCCGATGGGTTCGTTTCAAGGCCTGAAGATGTAAGAATAATAAATGGCGCGGTAGACGGAATAAGACTGCTTAATTCGCTGGGCATGAAAGTTATTGTTGTCACGAACCAGCCGCAGGTTGCGCGCGGGATGTGCACCGAAGAGGATGTTGAAAAGATAAACGGAAGAATATCGGATGACGTGTCCAGAGCTGGCGGGAAAATAGATGCGTTTTATTATTGCCCGCATCACCCTGAAACTCACCATGAGGATATACCAGAAAATGCCAAAAGATACAGAAAAGAATGCGAATGCAGAAAACCAAAAACCGGCATGTTGCTGCAGGCTGCAAAAGACTTTGGAATAGATTTAACAAATAGTTTTGTTATTGGCGACAGGACTGTAGATGTAAAATCAGGGCATAATGCAGGCTGCAGGACTGTGCTTGTGAAAACAGGCCTAGCCGGAAACGACAAAAAATACGAGGCAGAAGCGGATTTCGTTTCAAATGACTTGCTTGCTGCGGCAAAACTGATAAAAGATTTAGTGTCAATGAAAACCCTTATACTTGCCGGCGGTAGGGGCGAAAGGCTTAGGCCTCTGACAGATGACTTGCCAAAGCCCATGATTCCTATACACGGGAAGCCTTTGATAGAACACCTGATAGAACTCAGCAAGAAACACGGCATAGAAAACATTGTCATTTCAGGCCACTATCTATTTGGCAAACTCATGGATTATTTTGGCGATGGATCAAGGTTTGGTGTGAAAATAGAATATGTAGATGACGGCGCGGTCCCTTTAGGGTCCGGCGGGGCGGTTAAGAAATGTGAAAAGCTCCTGCCTGAAAATTTTGTTGTTTTCAGCGGCGACGTATTTACAGACATAAATGTCTGGGAACTTGTTAAGTTTCACTTCAAAAAAGGCGGCATAGCTACGCTTGTCACAAGGGAAACTGATCATCCTCATGACAGTGATATAATAGAAATTGACAAAGACCATAAGGCCGTGAATTTCTACAGCAAGAAAAGCCAGCACAAGACCGGCAACATGGCGAACACTGGCCTGTTTGTCCTGAACAAAAGGTTAATAGGGTCTATTCCTGACAAATCCAACCTGGAAAATGATGTTATTGCCGTCGCCCTGAAATCTTACAATATTTACTGTTTTCTGAGCAAGAATTGCTATATCAGGGACATAGGCACTCCAGAAAGGCTTAAGACTGTTCAGGAAGATGTGGAAAAGCTGGGGTTGTTATGAAAGTTCTCGTCACCGGCGGCTGTGGATTCATAGGGTCTAACATTGCAGAAGCTCTTGTTGCCGAAGGCCATGAAGTTGTGATTTTGGATAATTTTTTTCTTGGCAGAACGGGAAACATCGAAACCATAAAGGACCAAGTAACGCTGGTGAAAGGCGATATTAGAGACGAGAAACTTGTAATGGAAATCATGGACGGTGTTGGTTCTGTTATCCACCAAGCTGCTGCGTCTTCTTCCGGTATGTTTCGTAGCGATTTGAAAGGTGCTGTTGCTATCAATGTTGACGGCACAATAAACTTGCTCAATGCGGCAAAAGAAAAGAACGTTAAAAGATTCATCTATGCTTCTACATCTTCCATATATGCAAATAATCAGCCGCCTTTGAGGGAGGATATGTTTGTCCTTCCTCCGAATTTCTATGCGGCAACAAAGCTTGAGAAAGAATATCTCGCTGCAATTTTCAGCCAAGACTATGGGCTGGAGACCGTGGGGCTTCGGTACATGAGCGTTTATGGCCCGCATGAAGAGGGCAAAGGAATTTATGCGAATCTTGTTACACAGTTTTTATGGTCTATGCAGAAAGGCGAACAGCCGGTTGTTTACGGCGACGGAAGACAGACCCGCGATTTTACATACGTGAAGGACATAGTGCAAGCCAACATGCTTGCAATGACTGTCAAAAAGAAAATGCTGGGAAGGATATTTAATGTTGGTACAGGGACATCACATAGTCTAGTCGAGCTTGTTTCTATAATTAACAAAATATTAGGAACCGATATACAGCCAAAATACGCGGACATACCGGTAAAAGGCTACATTCTTACCCAACGTGCAGACATTTCAAGGATTAGTGAAACTTTAGACTACAAGCCGCGGTATAGTTTGGAATCGGGGATTAAAGATATGCTGGCTCTAAGCTAACCCGTCATATATTTTTCCCAGTTTCTTCACGATCAGCTTCTCGTCAAAGTGGTTTTTGACAAAATTTTTACCGTTCAGTCCCATCCTTTTTGCAATTGAAGGATTGTCGAGAAAGAATTCTATTTTCTCTTTCATGGAAGCCCAGTCGCCGTAATCAACTAGAAATCCTGCTTTTTTGTCTTCCACAACTTCTGGAAGCCCGCCAACTTTCGTGACAATCGCCGGCGTGCCGCAAGCTTGCGCCTCGGCAATTACTTTGCCAAATGCTTCATATTTTGAAGGGAAAATTATTACGCTTGATTTATTGTACCATTTTATTAATTCATTCTCAGATAAATTTTTCAGAAAAAGAGCTTTTCCAGTTTGCCTGAGTTTTTCTATTTTATGCAGTAGTTTATGATCAATCGGATTTCCAATAAAAACAAACCTTACGTCTTTCCTTTCCTGGATCATCTTTTCTGCTATGTCAAAGGCAACATCTGCACCTTTTTCTGAAATGAAATTGCCTACAAAGAGTACGATGTTTCCTTTTTCCATTTTCAGTGGTTTGAACTTGCATGTGTCTACTGTGTTTGGAAGGAGTTCCATGTTATCTTCTTTTCCGCCCACCTTTAACAACAGCTTTTTTTCGGCTTCTGTATGTGGAAGAACCCTTTCAGAAAAGCGGATTATAGGCAAGCCCTGGGTAAGGTGATAGGCTGAAAACATCAGCCATCGCTTAGTCCCGTAGATTGGCGGATGGTAGTAGGGGCCGAAAACGTGTTTCGTTTTTTTGAGTTTTGCTGCTATGAGCCCCGCTGTAGCCGGATAATAGCCGAAGTGATGCGAATGGATGATATCGTACCTTTCTTTCAACAACGCCTTCAACATGCCTTTAGAAATGTAGTAATTCCCGACCGTTTTCGGATAGAATCTTCTTATTTTTATGCCGTTTACTGTTTCTTCCTTTTCAAGGTTTGGCGGTGCGTTAGAAAAAACATCCACTTCATGCCCCAGTTTTGTCAATCCGCTAGCAAGTGTTTGACAGTACAGCGATGCACCTATTATTGCGGGATAATAGGCCGGTGTTACAAAAGCTATTCGCATTTCATCGCCTGAAAATGTTTTTCATTGCGCCAATAATTATGCCCAGACCATAAGCTGTTTCCCTTACTAAAATTATGGTAAATAGCTGGGGATAGTATTTGTAGTTCCCTGTTTTTGCTAAAATCCACAACGGTTTGAAAATGAAATATATGACAGTACTGCTAAACAATACATTGGCATATAATAAATTTCCATAAAACATATTAACGGCTGAAAACACAGCAAGAATAAAGTAAAGAACAGGCAATATATCAATATGTTGTAATAACTTCTTGTGCATCTTTATCAGTTCTATTTTTGCCAGTCCATTTCTATATATCTGGTGGAAAATACTTTGCAAATCGCTTCTTCTTTGATGATAAACAAAAATTTCCGGGTTATATTTGATTTTGTGCCCGGATTTTAGCAATCTGTGAAGAAGTTCTGGTTCTTGTAGACCGTTGAGGTTCTTGTTGAAATTGAGTTTTGAGAAGGTTTTTTTCCTGAATGCTATGTTTGTCGCACGCAGTTTATTTTTTGCTTTTTCTCCATAGAGCGATCGTGTACTTTGCCTGGCCAGATCGACTTGATATGCGGCTTTTTGGAATTCAGTGGATTTTTCGGGCAGTATGTCGTCTCCGCCTACTACATCTACTTCTTCTTTCTTGAATTCATTTGATATTCGTGACAGCCAGTCTTGCGGTGCGAATGCATCGTCATCAATAAAAACCACAATGTCACCGTTTGCCTTTTCTGCGCCTGCGGCATATGCGTTGCCTATTGTAAATTTCTCATCGGTTACTATCTTTGCCTTGAAATCTTCAGCTAGAATTTTCAAATCAGTTTTTTTAGGAGCAACAATGATGACTTCGATGTTTTTGTAAGACTGTTTTTTGATACTTTTCAGGCATTCTATTAAAAACGGCGAACTGTTTTTCGTTGGAATGACAACAGAAATCATTGTATCACCTGGTCAAGGAGACTTTTCGTGGCAATTTCAATGGCTTCTCTCGATGTATGACGCGGCTTCCATCCAAGTTTTCTTATTTTTGTCGTATCTAAAAGAAATCGTGGTACGTCTCCCGGCCATCCGCGGTCCCCGCCAGTGTGTTTAAACTTTACATCCTTAAGGCCCATTTGGCTTGCAACTATTTCTGCAATTTCGTCGACTGTTATCGAATCTTCGGGCCCTAGATTAAGGACATTAACCTGCTTGTACGGTTCTTTCATGGCCAACATGATCCCGTCTATACAATCGTTTACAGTAAGGTAGGATTTTCTTTGTTTTCCGTCTCCAAGAATTTCCAGTTCCTTGCGGTTAGTTGAAAGTTTTTCAATGAAATCCGACAATACCGTTTTTCCCTTTTTCCGGCTTTTGCCGCTTATTATGTTTGCAAGCCTGAATATCCACCCTTCCATTTCAAACATGTAGCAAAATCCAGAGATCATTGCCTCGCAAGCCGCCTTGCTTGCTGCGTAGAGCGATATTGGCCGCAAACCACAATCTTCTGGTGTTGGTATTATTTCCGCTTCACCGTAAACCGCGGACGACGAAGTGAAAACTATTTTCTTTACGCTGTTTAATCTCATGGCTTCTAGAACATTATATGTTGCAATTGTGTTAAGTTTCAAGTCCTCGTCTGTCGGGTCTTCAGGGCGGTATTTTATATCGGAGTTTGCAGCCAGGTGAAACACTACGTCTATATTTTTGCATGCATTTTCTATTTGTTTTTTGTCAAGAAGATCTCCTTTATTGAACTTCAATCTGTCGTTGTTGAGTAAGTTTTGGATGTGTTCTTCTTTTCCGCTGCTTAGATTGTCGAATACTGTGACTTGGTGGCCTTCTCTTAGTAGCCTGGCCGCTAAATCTGAACCGATGCAGCCTGCTCCGCCAGTAATTAATACTTCCATTTTTTGTCACCAAGGTCAAATTGAATCATATCTTCTTAATATACCACCGACTAAAGTCGGTGGTCTTAATATACCACCGACTAAAGTCGGTGGTTTGTGAGAAGATGTGATCCCAGAGACATTGTATTTCATCTGCTGTCTAAAGACAGCAGTTTTCAATGTCACTGAGGATAATTTAAATGTATTAAGGTTAAAAAGCCAGAGATGGTCGAGACACTATTCGTTACAAATAGACCAAACTACTGCCATAAAAGGTTTGCCGAAGCCGTTAAAGCGCGGTTTTTCTACGTGAAGCACCCTATACCTGACGGGATTCCGGGCCTGTCTCTTGTTTTAAATGGGCTTGTTAATTCCAGATCTCTGCCTGATTCCGACGTGTTCTTTTCAGAAAGTTTAATGGATTTTTATCCTGTTTACTACAAGAATCCAAGGGGCAAGAAGATCGTCTTAATCGCGGAAGATACCCTGTTCAAATTGGAAAAAATGCAACAATTCAAGAAAGGCTACATTTTAAGGATGCTGGAACGGGCTGACGGGTTCATAGCAATTTCGGGTTTGTGCAAAAAGCTACTTATGAAGTACACAGACAAGCCTGCTAAGATAGTATACCCGTTTCCACACAAAGAATTTTTCCATGTAAAGTCGAATATAGATAGCAAAAACATTCTCTTTATTGGAAGGGGTGATAAAACAAAGGGGTTTCCAGAACTCGTTAAGGCAGTAAAAATCCTGAGAGAGAAAGATCCCGAATGGAAGCTTTATCTGATAGGCGGATGCTCAGACTCTGTTGCGTCAGAAGACGGCATAGTTCCTCTTGGCCTTGTAAATAGAATGGAACCTTATTTTGCAAGATGTTCGTTGCATGTTCATCCTGCCATCTTTGATCCGTGCCCTGCAACTGTTTTTGAAACCATGAATTCCGGGATGATACCGATAATATCCAAGAACGTCGGCCAGGCGGAAATCTTCCGGGAGGAAAAACTGGAAAAATTAATTCTTGATTCTATAAGTCCAGAAAGAATTGCTGCAAAGATTCTGGAAGTTCATTCCATGGACAAGAAAGTTCTTTCTAGAAAATCCAAGAAGCTGAGCATGAAATTCAGGGAGAAAGACCGGCTTAAGATGTTTAAGAAAGAATTTAAGAAACTTTTAAACGATTCAAAATAAGCTCATTGTATAACAGACTCAATGAACTTTATAGTGGTTTATAGATGACAACTTTTATAACATTCAAAAGTTCTATCGACAAGACGCCTCATTATTGTGATAGAAAATATGGAGAAGCCGTAGCAGACAGATTTTATTACATGAAAGACTGGGGCTTTTTAAGGTTTGTGCCTTTTTGGAGCCTGCTGAGAGGTTTCGTGAACTCTTTCTCTGTCCCTGAGGATGATGTTTACTTGTGCAATGGCGTCGCTGAATTATTCCCCGTATACTACAAAACCAAGAGATCTGATATAATAACGCTTGTAAAGGAGCAGATTTTCTGGGATCTTCCTCAAATGTCAGAAAACAGGCGAAAATTTATATTGAAAGTTCTCTCAATTAATAAAGGTTTCATTACAGACACAGAGAGGCTAAGAGCCATGATTAAGAAATACTGCAATATCAAAGTAGAGGTTTGCAGCCCGTTTTGTGCACAGCCATTTCTAGAGAATAGGCCGCAAATCAATGCAAAAAGTATTGTTTTTGTCGGAGCCCACTCACCAAATAAAGGGTATGGCCAGCTTCTAGAAGCTTTCAAGATTATTAAAAAAACAGACACAGAATGGGAACTTTATATGATCGGGTCGTGTGCCAAGAACATAACCGAACAAATAGATGGTGTGCATGTTCTCGGTTATGTAAGAGATATTAGGCCGTATATGTCAAAATGCTCCATTTATGTTCATCCGGCGTATTTCGAGCCTTTCGGCATAACTGTTTTAGAAGCTATGAGCGGTGGTGTCATACCAATAGTTACCAAGGCAACGGGTTCCTCTGAAGTGCTTGAGAAAAATAGTCTGCCGTTTCTTATTGTTGAGGATAATAAACCGGAAACTTTGGCGCAAAAAATAGTAGAAGTGTATAATTACAGCACTGCAAAGAAAAAGAAGATATCTGCCAAATGTAAAAGCATAGTAAAAAAAGGCTACCTTGAAGAAAAAGGTGTTAAACAGTTCAGGCGTGCTTTTGATATAATTATGGATAACTAAACGGGATTTTATGAAAATTTTCAACAGGCTTGTAAAGCCACTATGTCTTTGTAAATCCAGGAAAATCGCTGAGCGTTGCGGAAATTTTTTATCTGGACGTATCATAGATGTTGGAGCTGGCAGATGTTATATAGCGAAAGAGTTGAAATCTAAATACTCTAAAGATATTACGTGTGTAGACATTGACGATTTAAACGAAACTGACATGAAACTTGCTGTCTATGATGGCAAGAAGCTTCCTCATAGAAACAATTCCTTTGATACAGCGCTTCTTGTTTATGTTCTTCACCACTGTGAAAATCCTGTTGAAACTTTGAAAGACGTTGCGAGGGTTGTCAAGAAAGGCGGAAAAATAATAATCTTCGAAGATTTCGGTTTTATACTTTTTACACATGCATTGGACTGGCTATCTAACAAAATGCACAATGTTGACGCGCCTTTGCATTTTAAAAAATACAACGAATGGGTTTCTCTTTTCAAAGATCTTAACTTGGAAATAGTTGATATAAGACATGGAGTCGAAAGACAGGTTTTTTACCCGTTTGCCGAGCATAAGATGTTTGTGCTGAAGGTGAAGAAATGAAAATAATAGAGAAGCTGCCTCCGCGAGGAATCTTAGTTCTAATTATCTTACTTTCTTTCATAAATCCTCTACATTATGCAATTATGTCTATTACAACCCCGAACAACAAGGTTTTTTTAGGTGGCTATGTTGATGATTTCTTTCAACTGACTTTGATGAATTCCGTGGAATGGAATTTCAATAGCCCCTGGGATCTAGATCAAACTGTTTTTGAAAATCCTGTTCTTGGCGCATCCTATACTTTTGTCCTCTTAGGTACTTTGCCAGCTTTGCTGGAAATCAACCTGATAGTGGCGTTTTTAGTAATAAAATTCTTGCTTTCAATTATTTACCTCGTAATTATATACAATATTGTAAAATATTTCCTGGAATCAGAGAAAGATATAAAACTCGGCTACTTGATTTTCCTGTTTTCTGCCGGGATAGGATCTTTTATTTACCTTCTTTTCCTTCTGGTTGCACCGAACTATTCTCCGGTTGTTGGATTCGCTTTGACAGCCGAATTCGATGAATTGGGCGGCGGAGCTCACGCATTGTCCCACCTCACACGTATATACTGGCTGCTGCCCGAAGTAACAGGCTTGATCTCATTGATGCTTTTCATGATGAAGCGTCGTGTTATTGCCGGGATATTTCTTGGGCTAACAATACTTTTCTACCCTACCTTTGCCATCGCATTTGCGTTTTTGATCTTGGTATACGCCATAGTAGAAAAACATAAATCAAAATTAGATTTAATGGATTTCGTGAAGATGCTGTTTCCTGTTATATTTATTTCAGCTGTTTTTTCTTTTCCATGGGTAATAAGTTCCCTACAGTCACCGCAATATTTCAATCAATACAGGCAGTGGTTTTCCGGTTATCCGTTTTTAACACTTATTGTATCCTTCTTCTTCACTTTTGTCCTGTCATTTTACGGATTTACCAAAAAGACAAAATCTTTACTGAACAAGAAGATTTTTGCCCTATTACTGATGTTGTTTTCTTTGCTGTCTACGCTGGCCCATCTTCATGAATTTGCAGGAGGCAGTTTAATACTGACAGAATGGTTGAAAGCAACAGGCCTGTTTGGAATTTCCAGTTTCCTGAATTCATTAGCCGTTATCGACTTGCCGCTAATTTTTTTGCTGGGTTTGTTATCTTATGACATATTGAGAAAAAATCTTGACAAGAAATATACATTTCTTATTCTGTGGATAACAGGTATAACAGCGATAACTGTTGTATCTGCACAATTCGTATTTTGGTGGCCTGCAAGAATGCGTTGGTTCTTACTTTTGCCTTTATCAATGGCCTCAGTTCACGGGATAAAGTATTTGGCAAATACAAAGATGCCATTTTTCTCCAAGAAAAAAATAAAAGAAATTCATATTGTACTTATTATCGCGCTGCTTTCATTGCCGTCGCTGCTTGCGTTTAACTTCTACATACAACAAGTAGCGCATTCAAGCGATAGGGTGTATATTTCAGAAGAAGATTTTCAGGCATTGATGTTCATCAAAAATCAGCCAGACGGAAGGGTCCTCAGCGGTTCCGACATTGGAAATGTTCTTCCTTTCGTTACTGGTAAGACTTCTTTATTGTTTGACGATAGTAAAACAGAACGCCACTTTGACGTAGAATTATTTTATTCCAATTCGACAAAAGATGAGAAATATAAGATTTTGAAAAAGTACGGAATTAGCTATGTGTTTTATGGAGATCATGAGAAGAAGTTTGGCATTACAGACCTGGAAGGGCTGGATTTCTTAATGAAAATATACGACAATGTAACGGCAGTTTATAGAGTCGCTGCTTAATTGCTCTTCCGCCACTGAATTGTTTTTCTTATACCGTCTTCTATTGAGACTTTTGGTGACCAGTTCAGCAGTTTTTTTGCTTTCTTTATGTCAGCGCAAGAATAAGCAGTGTCCCCTTTTTGCATGGACAAGAATGATTTTCTGGCTTTTTTCCCCAGCTGATTTTCAATCATTGCTATGAGGCTGAGCAGATCTGTCGCTTTTCCGGAGCCCAAGTTTATTATTTCGTACTTGGCTTTGGAGTTCAGGGATTTTATTATTCCGTCCGATATGTCATCGATATATACAAAATCTTTCTTTATTTTACCTTGCCCAAAGACTTCAATTGGTTTGTTTTGTGAAATTGAATCAATGAAACGCATGACAGCCATATCAGTTCTTCCGCCGGGACCGTAAACAGTGAAAAGTCTTAGAATTATGCAATTAATTCCGTAAAAGTCTGAATATGCCCTGCAAATCGTTTCTCCGAAGAATTTTGAAGAGCCGTAATAAGAAATCGGGTTTATAGGCCCTGACTCCGCAAATTTTTTTTGCGGTATGTTGCCATATACATGTGAAGAAGATGTGAAAATGACTTTCTTAATGTCGTTTTTCCTTGCCAGTTCAAGCACATTCATTGTGCCATCTACATTTATTTCCTTGAACGTGGAGAAATTCTCCATATTCCTCGCATCGGATTTGGCGGCCAGATGAATCAAAGCGTCAAAATTGTCTGCTATCTGCTTGTCCAATTGTAATGAGTTCCTTATATCAGCCTGTATAAACTCAATAAGGTTTTTGCCGGTTATTGGGGGAAAGTTATCTAAGACTGCTATTTCATTTCCAGTTTTCAGAAGTTTACTAATTACATTTGTTCCTATGAAACCTGAACCTCCGGTTATGAGGGTCTTCATTTTATTCTCCCGCTAACTGCAAAGGCGTTTTTCTGGTACCAGTCAACTGTTTTTCTCAGGCCGTCCTTCAGCCCGTATTTCCTTTTCCAGCCAAGTTTCTTTATTTTCTTGCATTCTATGGAGTAGCGAAAATCGTGGCCGGGCCTGTCTTCCACGAATTTTATCAGGTCTGTGCTCTTACCAAGTATATCTAGAATCATTTTCACAATTTCAATATTTGGTTTTTCATTTTCTCCCGCTATGTTATACGTTTCTCCTTTCTTTCCTTTTTTCAGGGCCGTCATAACTGCTCTGCAATGGTCTTCTACATAAATCCAGTCTCTGACGTTTCTGCCTCTAGCGTATACAGGTATGGGTTTGTTTGTTAGGGCGCGTACAATGGCTTTTGGTATAAGTTTTTCAGGATTCTGATATGGGCCATAGTTGTTGGTGCATCTTGTTACAATTGCATTCAGGCCGTATGTGTTCACGTAAGAATAAACCAGGTGGTCGCCGGCAGCTTTTGTGGCAGAGTAGGGGTTAGAGGGCTTTAGCATGTCATCCTCATTGAAAGAGCCGCTGTTTTTTGATCCATATACTTCATCAGTAGATATTTGCACAAATCTTTTCAGGTCAGCTTTTCTTGCAGCCTCAAGAAGTCCATAGAGTCCGAAAATATTAGACTTGAGAAAGCTAAGGGGGTTAATTATAGACTTATCAACGTGAGTTTCCGCAGCGAAATTTACTACAATGTCAGCGTCTTTTATGATCTTTTCAATTTCCTTTTTGTTGCCTATATCGCATCTGCTGAACTTTATCTTGCTTCTTATGTCTTTTATGTGCTCTAGTTTGCCGGCATATGTGAGCTTGTCTATGATAGTTATGTCTGCTCCAGGCTCGTTATTTAGTAAAACTCTGACGAAATTAGTTCCTATGAAGCCGCAGCCACCTGTAACAATTATGTTCATGGATAAAATTTTTCCTAAATACTTAAATACACACGCGGTACCATAAATGGATTTTAAATTCCTAATAAACAATTTCATTTGATGATTTCTGTAATTCTGCCTGCTTACAACGAAGAAGGGTTCATAAAAATGAATACCTTGAAAGTCGTTAAAGAGATGAACAAGATTGGTAAGAATTATGAAATAATAATTGTGGAAGAAAGTTCGGATAAAACTCCAGAAATATCACAACAGCTTAGCAAACAGAATTCATATATAAAACACTTTCATTCAAGCAAAAGACTTGGTAAAGGCAGAGCAATAGAACTAGGCGTGATGAAGGCTAAAGGCGATACGATAATTTTCATGGATATAGACTTAGCCGTGGACCTCTCAGCGCTTGAACCTCTGATAAATGCATTGGAAACTTATGATGTTGCTATTGGTTCACGCTATCATCCAGGATCAAAAACAAAAAGGACCCTCCTAAGGCTCTTCTTGGGCCGCTCATATGCTATTTTGTCGGGACTTCTTCTGGGAATTAGGGTCACAGATTTCCAATGCGGCTTCAAGGGCTTCAAAAAGAATGCAGGGGTTAATGTTATTAAGAATATAAATGTTTCAGGTGTTTTTTGGGATACGGAATTTATGTTTTGGGCAAAGAAAAATAAATACAAGGTTCAGGAACTGCCGGTTATTTGGGAAGAGAAAAAAGCTCGAAATACAAAAATAGGAATAAAGACTATTTTTTATATGGGATTGAATCTTGCTAAGCTTTCCATTCTTAGGTTCTTGTAAAAGCAATTATAATTGGCCGTTTTTCAATTCGAACATTTTTATGTTCGCTTCTAACAGTTCTTGTTTGGTGCCGGCATCAAGCCAGTTGCCTTCGATTACGCTTGCTCTTAGCGTGCCTTTTTTCAGGAAGTAGCCATTAAGCTCTGTAATTTCGGTCTCATTTCTTTTTGATGGTGTCAAATTTTTGATAAATTGGAAAGCTGAAGGGTTGTACATGTTCACGCCTATAGATATCATTGTACTCGGCGGGTTCTCGGGTTTTTCTATTAATTTAATAACTTTGTCGCCTTCGAGTACTGCAACCCCTGATTTTTTGGCTTGCTCGATTGTTCCATTGTAAAGCAAAATCCTGGCTTCTTCGTTTCCTCTTTCAAACTCTTCAACAAATCGCTGTATCGAATGCGTTAGAATGTTGTCCCCATTTATGGCGATGAATTTGTCATTTCCAACAAAATCTCCAGTATATCTTTTATGCCCGCTGATTTCAATGTTTCTATTGGATAGAATATCATGGGCTTGTCAAAAACAGGCAACAGGTGCTTGTTTGTGACCTCTGTCAGCGGGTAAAGCCTGGTGGCCTTTCCGCCGGCTAATATGACGCCTTTCATAGGAAGGGTATAAGGGAAAGCTTTTTATTATTACTTCAGCTGGCTTCTCCAGTAGTCCAGTATGTCAGAAAGCGTCTTTTCAATCGGTATTTTAGGCTCCCATCCCATCTGTTTTATCTTGGAGTTATCCCCTACGAATATCGGATCGTCAAGGGGCCTGAGTTTCTCTTTATTCTGGACAACTTTGATGCTCTTGTTTGACAGTGAGATAAGGGTGTCTAATATTTCTTTTATTTTGTATGCTTTTCCTGAACATATGTTGTAAGCGTCCCCGTATTTTGCCTTTTCTGTGAGAAGCCATAAGGCCTTTACGCAGTCCCTAACGTCTGTTATATCCCTTATCCCCTCTAGGTTGCCGACCTCTATTTTGTCTCTTTTGCCGAGTTCTGCTTCAACTACCATTTTTGCGAAATCTGAACACGCATCGTGTTTTTTCCTCGGGCCGGTTATGTTGAAGAGTCTTCCTCTGATAATCTTCATCTTGTAAGTTTGCCAGTATAAGAACGACATCATATCAGTAGCTACTTTGCTGACAGCGTATGGAGATGATGGCCTGAATTCTTTCTTCTCGTGTATGGGGATTTCTTCCGGAAGGTTAAGCCCGTATTCAGCAGAGGAGCATGCCACAAAGATCTTTGGCTCATTTTTTAGTTGCCTTGCGGCTTCCAAAACGTTAAATGTACCGTAAATATTCGATCTAAATGTCTTTTCCGGGTCATTCCATGAAGGAATAACAAGACTTTGCGCTGCAAGGTGGTAAATGAAGTCTGGCTCTATAGAAAGTATAACTCTTTCAAGTTCTTTTTTGTCCCCAACATCGCAATCAAAGGTCTTTATTTTGTTAATGATGTGGCCGAGTTTTTGTGTGCCGTTTACATGTACAGTTCCGTAGACCTCAATGCCTTTTTCAAGGAGCAAGTTTGCAAGATGGGAGCCGATAAATCCACCCAAACCTGTTATAAACGCGCGCATATATTTCACGATAAAGTTAGAAGTTGGTATGTTTAAATATCAATGTATCTTGGTGGAAGCGAAGCTTCTCTGAGATTCCGAAATCATTTGGATTTCGATAATCCAACAAGCTGCGCTTTCTGAGAATGTTGGTTTATTTTGCAAGCTTGTTGAGGATGTATGACAGGCCCTTAGGGACTCTAACTTTGATCCTCTCAAGCATTTTTACGTCTTCTTTTCCCACTGCCCTGAAAAAGAATATAAAAAAGGCGTAAAATAAAGATCCGATGACTGCAGAAAACAACAGCTCTATCCATGGCCCGATATTTAGAACTTGCTTTAAGGCGAATACAATTAAGAGTGCCCCAAGACCGCAAAACACGGCTTTAAAGATGCTATCAAGAGGCATTCTAACAAGAAGGTTTTTCTCCAGATAGTAAAGAGACAGTACAGAACCTGCTAAATAAGAGGCTGTTGTTGAAAAAGCCGCTCCTGCAATGCCAAATGAAGGTACAAGGAGTATGTTTCCGGCGAGGTTGAGAAGTGCAGCAGAAGAGTATACAATCACGTTAATTTTTGTTTTGCCGATGCCTAGAAGGACGGTTGATGAAATTGCGAAGAGTGTAAAAAAGGCTGCGTTTATAGCGAGTATCTGCATAGCAGTGGATGCTGCAACGTAAGCTTCACCAAAAAAGAGGCGCAAAAATATTTCCGGGAATGAAACAAATACTATTATTAATGGGATGATGGCTAAAAAAGAGAGCTTCAACGAAGTCTGGACTATCTTTGAAAGCAGCTGTCTTTCCTTTTTTGCCCATAGTTCAGCCGACACTGGTAAAAGGACTATAGTAATTGGGCTGGCGACTATCCATAGAAGCTGCGAGGTCGGCATTGCAGCATTATAAAGTCCGACTTCGGTCAGCGACCGAAAGTATGTAATCAAAATTGTGTCTGTGTAGCCAAGAATTGTACCTGCCGTGGCCGCCAAGAATACTGGCAGAGAGAAAATAAGTAGTTTTTTTGTTTTATCAAATGAGATTTGTGCTTTTAGAGTAAAGAGTGGGAAGATTTTGATTAGTGCTAGATATGCTATTGCTAAACTAAGGACCGCCGCGAATAAGTAGCTCAAAGCCACGCCAAGAACGCCCAGTGATACTAACGCCAATGCAAAAAACAGTGTTAGAACGTTTCGCATCGGTTCTATGAGAGAATAGTGTTTTATTTTTCCCAGTCCTTGGAAAAGGTATTGTATTGAAAAGAAAATGCTGATGATGTACGTGGCAGCTACAATAATTAATGGGAGAGAAGCAGCAGGTGTCTTGAAATAAGCAACTGCTATTTGGTTTGAAAATAAAATTATAGGGGCCATTATAACTGTACCGATGATAAGTTGGATGCCTAAACCTGTCAAGAAATACGTTTTTGAATCTTTATGCAGATTTTTTGCATTGGACTCTGCTATGTATTTGACCATCGCCGAAGACAGGCCAAGATCTCTGAATAGTATGAATATGCCTGAAAATGCCAAAAGAGCGTAAAATAAACCGAAATCCTCCAGCGACAAATTTTTCGCTAAGTAGATCCTTAGTATGTAGCCGGATGCGGTTCCTATGGCGTACATTAGGAAAACGAAAAGGCTGCCTTTAACAATCAATTCTGCGTAGTTCTTCATTTCACTCGCCACCGCGCCTTGATACTTCCTTGTAAACTTGTTCGACTTTTTTTGCTGTGGTGTCCCAAGAATACGCCGCCGCCGTTCTATGGGCGTTCCTGGCTAATTTATTACGATGATCCGGGTTTTCAAGCAGCTTCTGTAGCGCCAAATAAAGTCCGTTTTCATTGGTATAAAGCATTGAATTACCACTATTGCAGAAAAAATAACAGTCTAAGTTCCTGGCAACTATTGCTGTTTTACAAGCCATTGCCTCTATAAGCCCCAAACCAAGGCCTTCTACAGAAGAGGGATTTACATAAATAGTAGAAGATTTCACAATAGATATTTTTTCTTCTTCACTGACATATCCCAGGAATTCTGCGCCTATATCAAGGCTTTTCGACAAGGACTTGAGGTTGGCCTCTTCGGGTCCAGAGCCTATTATTCTGATTTTTGTTTTTGGGAAGTCGGGTTTAAGTCTAGCGGCTGCCCTGAGGAGCATGTCCACATTTTTGTATTTCACAAGCCTTCCGACATAAACAATAGTGTATTCGCTTTTTGTACTTTTTACTTTTTTTATAGAATCCGTATCAATACCGCTTACTATGACTTCTATAGGCGAAGCAAAAGACAGCCTTTCCAGTTTTTTCTTTGTTTCTGGCGAGTTGGTTACTATTCTGTCGAACTTTATTTTTGAGAACCCGAATTCCATAAGTTTGCCTACAGAAGAGAATGGAAAATTGAAATATTTTCCCCATTGGTTCCAGTATATGTCATGAAATGTTGCTACAACAGGCGTTGAAGAAAGCGGTTTCAAAGCTCCTACAAAAGATGCGACCCCTTGGTTTGCGTCTATAATGTCGAAATCTTTTGTTATGGACCTGAGTAAAGCTGTCGGAAAGCTGAGCAATGGCAGAATTGACCGTTTGTTCATTGGGTGCTTAAGACCGGTTCTTATTATTTGTATACCGTCTTTATTCTCTGTGTCTTTTTGGCCTGCAAGTCTCATTGCGTAAACAGTAATATCATGTTTTTTTGACAGCCTTTTTGCTATTTCGTAATAGCGCCTTTCCGCTCCACCGAGCAGATAGGGGTAGAATAGTTCGCTAAGCATGCATATTTTCATACACGATATACCGCCATCTAGATTAGGCTAAGAAAAGAAATCATTCGAAATTTACCTTAAATAGCTTGACTTCGCCGCCCCACGAGTTTACAAAATCGAATTTCTCCAGTCCTGCTCCATTGAAGAGGAACATTCGCGTGAACAATGAATTAGCGAGCTCTGGCGGGATGAAAACCATTACCTGTTTGCTTGGATCCATCCAAATGAGGCCTTTCAGTTCGGAGTCTGGTGCTGTTCTTATCTGACCTGCACCTTCCTTGGTGAAATAAAAAATGCTTTCTACTGTTGCAAGCTGGTTGTCTTGCTGGAAATACGGTATCAGTGTGCCATTAACCTCGTAGACAACAAAGGCGTTTCGCTGGTTCATTGCGTATGTGTAAACAATGGCGTTCTGTGAAGGCAGTGGGGTTGCTCTAGATAGGCTTAGCGTTGAATATACATAGCAGTAGCCTTTGTCAGAGCTTATGAATGGGCAATCCTTGCCGCCCGTAGGGTCCCATGTAGCGAAATATGTCCACCACTGGCTTTTGCCTAGCAGGTCTGAGGAGGCAATGTAATAAAATTCGTTGCAATTGGGCTTGCGATAAGCCTTTAGCAGTTCAACTGCCTGCGTCTCGTTGTCTGTAAAAAGCGTCGTAGCTATGTCTTGGATTCTTGATCTAGTTATATTCTTGCCATCAGCCTCGATAGTTATGGTTGCGCCCTGTGTGGCGCCGTCAAACACCACCGATCTTTTTGCAATTCCTGTTATGAAATGTCCAGGGTCCCAATATGTAGCCACCACAGAGCATTCGACTGTATTGTTTCTTATCCAGTTAAGCCCCGTCCACCAATTATCTGTCAATACTGTGCCAGAGTATTTTGCAATATCAGATGCCGGTCTATAGTAAAGTGCATTTGAATATAAAATTATGACTGCTAGAAAAGCAACAAGGGCTATTTTTCTTTTTTCAACTTTCATGTTAATTACTCCTTTCTGCAAATGAATGTAAAATGGCAGCAATATTTCTTTGGTATCCAAGCAAGATACGGCCTGGTATTGTATTTGTGAACTTTTTCAATAGTCAGGTGTTTTTCTATTATTTCTCTCCATTCTGCTTCTGTTGCAAGTCTTTCATTGGGCTGTCCTTGTGTATCAACCCTGAGAAGCTTATGAACAAGGTAAAGCGAATTCGGCACGTGGAGGTTGGCTTTGCCACCATTAACTAGTACGCGTTTTATTTCCGTTAAAGCCGTATCTACGTTAATGAAATGCTCCATGCTGCCCAAGCACGTAACAAAATCAAAAAATTCGTCAGGAAACGGTAATTTTTCGGCAGATCCGCAAGAAAATAAGGTCCTTTTCGCCCTTAATTTTGCATTTTTTACTGCGTTTTCGCTTATATCCATACCAAACGTTTTGGTTCTCTTTTCTGCTGCATGAAGAAGGAATCCGTTTCCGCAAGCTATATCTAGAAGGTTCAAGTTCATGTTGGTAGGTACCCCAAGTTGATCTAGCATTTTGTCGTCATATCTGGGGTCGGCCGATTTGTAGCCTCCGTGAAGATATACTTTATCGTACCATTTTTTTGCTTGTTTTTCGGAATATCGGAGTCTTTTTATCATAAAATCAATCCTCGAATTTGGCATCTTCGCCTGTTATCAGGCGTGCTATTTTTGAAAACAAAATTGCAGATCCTACGGCTATAGGTGCCGAAAACAGTATGGAAAACCTTACTGCAACGATTGTTGCTATAAATGGTCCCACGAACCATATTGCAAGAAGAATTATTGTATCCGAATGGTGTCTTTTTTTTGCAAAAGAATAGAACAAATACCCGAGGGACAGTATCATGACAAAGAATGACAGTCCTGTTCTCTGTATAATTTCCTGTGGGCCTGACGGTGCTTGCAGTTCTGCAACAGATATATAAACGTTCGGGAACTCGCCGGTTTCGGCTTTGATGTCGCCGAATTGAAATGGTCCTGTTATGGTGGCTGATATTATTACCGGGCCAAACTGCGGTATAACTATGAGGAACGCGACAGAAAAAATTGCTAATAAGCTTATGAAGTATTTTCTCATTTCATGGAAAGTTTTTTTGACATTCCTGTAAGAAATCAGTTTTGTTATTGCAACCAGGGCAATAAAGCCGACCATCAGCCATGCCATGTACCAGAAGCCGCCCCAGCTGAATATCCAGGCGGCAAAAAATGTTCCAGTGATTGCCGAGTAAATGCCGGCTTTCTTGTTGAAACCATGCGATTGTATATGCTTGTAGGTGATCAGAAATGCCGTAAGCAAGATCAAGGGCATTAAAAGTACTATTGCGTCGTTATCAGGGTCTCCTCCTAGGGTTCTTGTAATAACCGGTATATCAAAAATGATGAAGAAGGCCGCAAGCACTCCGGCTTTCCTGTCGTAAAGTATTCTTCCTATAAAATACATCGGTATGGCCATCAACGAAGCCAAGACAGCCGGAAACCATATCAAAAATTGCCAGAGCTGGACTGCGGGTGCAAAAATTCTGAAAAACATGTAAGAATAAGATCCCAGGTATACAAAGATGTTCCCGCCTCTGCCGGAGCCGTACGGCGCCAGCTTTAGCTCATCCGTTGTCGAGAGTTTCCCGTTGTTCTGAACGATATTCTCCATTTCGCTGTAAAAATTGTAGGAGTCTATGTTTCTGAGATAGGACCATTTGTAGTCCATAACCCTGACGGATACGCCCAGTAGGATAATTAAAAATATTGCTATTACGGGCCAATAGTTTTTAATTGCGTTTGTTCTCATTTGAACTGCCTTTAGTTGCTTTGGTCTAAAAGAATAAAAATGGACGGTTTGCCTGCTTCAAAACTTTTAAAGGCTTGAATATGATTTATTTCATGTTTAAAAATATGCTGAAGGTTTTTTTATTCGCTTTGAGCGCCATCATACTGATTGCCATCGTATATATTGCTGATCCTGTAAAGCTTATTTCTGTCATTAAAACTGGCGACACAAGTATGATCTTTGCAGCATTTGTTCTGTCAAATGCTGCTATATTGGTACGATGTGCTAAATGGAAGGTTTTATTGCCTGGTACAAAGTTTATCGATGTCGTGCCTGTGCAGCTTCTGGGTGTTACTGTAAGCAATTTTTCTCCCGGCAAGGTTGCTGAACCAGTAAAGGCTATCTTACTCAAATTGAAAACAGGAAAAAATGTATCCGAAAGTCTTAGATCTATCGTTTGGGAAAGGATACTGGACGTTGTTGTTTTACTTGTATTTGCATTCTCAGCCCTGCAATTTCTAAGTATTTCAGGAAGTTTTTTCTTTTTAAGTGTCTTAAGTGTTGGCGTGTTTCTGTTTTTAGTGTTCTTTTTAGTTTTGGTACTCAGAACTAAAGTACTTGCTGTCAAAACTTTGTATTTGTTCAGAAAATTCCCTTTCGTAAACAGAATTAATGATAATTTCTTAGATACTTTCTATAAACAACAAATAGGAACCCGGAAGATACTTGTTTCTTTTATCCTGACTCTTGTTGCTTGGCTTCTGGACGGTTTTGTCTTTTATTCTGCTTTCAAGTCTGTTGGGATTACTTTTCATCCGTTACTTTTTGCAGGGTTTATAGCGTTGGCAACGCTTGTTGGTATAATAAGCTTCCTTCCGGGAGGAATAGGCTCTATGGAAGTTTCCTTGCTCTTTATTCTAGGTTTACAGGGAGTTAGCGGGCCTATTGCGGTTTCAGGTCTTTTGCTTGCAAGGTTCCTGTCAATATGGTATGTGG
>JAGVVX010000006.1 GCA_018304565.1 Candidatus Aenigmatarchaeota archaeon | reverse complement strand
CTATTCACTGGAAAGATACCTGGAGAAATTAAAAGCAGAAACAACGCGCGCCGTGGCTCGGCTACAGAAGGAAGAGAATTTCCAGAACGCAGTGCGGCTTGCCGGGGAACTTTTCAAGGAAGGCGTAGAGCATCCGAAAATTGAAAAACTTAAGCAGATCGTCGGCGATGAGCTAAAGAGGAACAAATTCGCCAAGATTATCGTTTTTGCACAGTACAGGGACACCATCACGCGCATAACCGAAGCCCTGGAAGACGTGCCTTTGGCAGCGCCTGTGGAATTCATAGGCCAGGCAAAGAAAAAAGGGAAAGGGCTGAGCCAGAAAGAGCAGCTGCAGATTATCAACGAATTCAGCATGGGATTCTACAACGCACTGGTCGCGACGCAGATAGGGGAAGAAGGGCTTGATATTGCCGAGACGAATCTGGTGATTTTCTACGAGCCCGTGCCTTCGGCCATCAGGATGGTGCAGCGCATCGGAAGGACCGCAAGAACCCAGCCCGGAAGGGCAGTAATGATGATAACAAAAAAGACGCGCGACGAAGCCTACCACTGGTCTGCAAAAAACAAAGAAAAGAAGATGCGAACATTGCTTTACGCAGCGCAGAAAAAGCAGGACGTGCAGAAGGGCATGAAGGAGTTCGGGATGGGGTGAATACCGAAAACCTTTTATATATGTTAAACATATGTATAACATGAGTTTAACAAGTGGTATTCATGCCAGACCTTAAAGTAAGAAAAATTGGGAATTCTTTAGGTGTTATATTTCCCAGTGAGCTTGTCAAAGAGAAAAAATTAAGAGAAAATGAAACTGTCTTTGTTAGTGTTGCAAAGAAGGGGGACTTAAGCAAGTTATTTGGTTCGCTTAAAGGCTGGAAAATAGATGCGCAAAAAGTTAAAGACGAAGCTCGCCGAGACTGGAACAGATGACAGATAATGCCTATTTCTTTGACACTTACGCTCTTATAGAAATTTTCAAAGGAAATGTGAATTACGAAGAATATTCAAAATCTGATATTGCAACATCTTACTTCAATCTTCTCGAGCTTTATTATAATTTGATAAAAACCTACGACAAAAAAATTGCGATGAAGTTTATAGAAACCCTCAAAGATTTTTGCGTTCCGATAAATATTGATATGATTTTTGATGCGTCAACATTCAAGCTAAACTATCCGAAAAAGTTCTCTTATGCAGATTCTATAGGCTACATAATTGCAAAAAGACTGGGGTTAAAGTTCCTTACAGGTGATATGCAATTCAAAGAACTGGACAATGTTGAATTCGTGAAATGATTTTATAAGGATTAGATGTGTAGAAAACCAGATGCCAGAAATCTATGACCCGGCAAAACCTTTCAATGATCAAGTAAGAAGACTCATCGGCAAGACTCATCGTGACGGGCCTGTTTTTGTAATTCCACACGAAAAACGCTTCAAGAGAGTCAACGACCCGCGCTGGAATGACTATTTTTCTCAAGATGCAGTGGACGGCATCGGCACAAAAGGCTTGCTGCATTGGCAGATGGACACGCTTGAATACGGCGTACAGGACGCATTTGCCATGGTTGTAGATGATTTGATGGAAGGCAATTATGTGCCTGTTTCTTTACAAGACCATATCCTGATTCAGGAAGAAAACCATGAAAAGATATTCAGAATGGTTGGAACGCTGGCTGATCTGTGCAAAGAACATGGAATAGCAATCACTGCAGGAGAAACAGCAATAATAAATGCCCTTCAGGGCTTCGAAATGGGCATAACAGCCCAAGGCTATTGCAGAAAAGGCGAAGAAATAACGCCGCGCACACGGCCAGGCGACGTCGTTATTGGGCTGGGAAGCAGCGGAATACACTCAAACGGCCTGAGCTTTTACAGGCAGGAATTATTCGATAAAAGAGGGATGACTCTTGAAACTCCATTGCCATGGGGAGCAACCGTAGGCGGGGAACTTACAATACCCACGCACGTCTACATGACGGCTTTGAAGGATATGATAAAGTACATGAGAGAGGACATTCACGGAATGGTTCATATAACCGGCGGAGGCCTCTCAAAGCTCAGAGAGCTGGCGCCAGAAAGAGATGTTGATATCGAAGTTGGCAGAACGCACAGGCTGGAGCCGCAGGAAATTTTCAGGTTTGCATACGAGCTTGACCCCTCTTCTGAAAAGATGTACACAAGATTCAACAACGGCGTCGGCTATGCTGTTGCTGTGCCGCAGGGAAGAGCAGAACAAGCGCTTGAGACCCTGAGGAAGCATTTTCCTGCAGAGCAAATAGGCGCAGTCAACAGGGGCACGGGAAGAATTTCAATAGAATCTCAGTACGACGGGAGCACTGTAGTTTACTGAAATTTTCTTTTTATTCACTTCTCTCTAATTCTATTTATGAAGCGCGAGAAATCATGCGGCGTTGTTGTCTTTCATAAAGCCAGCAAAGAATACCTTCTTCTGCACTATCCCAGCGGACACTGGGATTTTCCCAAAGGTCATGTTGAGGAAGGGGAGGAAGAGGAAGACACAGCCCGACGGGAAACGAAGGAAGAAACAGGGCTTGATATTAACATTATTCCGGGCTTTCGCAAAAGAATAAGCTATTTCTACCGCCATAAAGACCTTATCGTAAAAGACGTTATCTTTTTCCTTGCTGAGCCAACAACCAAGGAAGTGCGTCTCTCCGCTGAGCACCGGGGCTTCAAGTGGCTGCCTTTTGAAGACGCCATGAAACTCACCACCTACCAGAATTCAAAGAACGTACTGGAAAAGGCGGACGAATTCATGAAGGAAAAATTAACTTTATAAAATTGTTTCTTATTATCAATTATATGGAACCACATCTAGTAGCCTTCGTGAACAACAAAGTTGTGTGTTACTACAAAGACGGAAGTCAGGAGATATTTATGGATGGTTCGCCGGAATACCGGAGGCTGAGAATTTCTTCCTCAAGAAGCTGGCCAGAATACATGATATGGCAACCAACCATAACCCATGGCGCATCTCAACTTACAGATATTGATTAGATCCCTGCAATGAAAGAGAACAAAAATATGATTCAAACCGCATTCAAGGACGGAAAAAGCGTCGTCATATACGCCGACCACAGGGAGCTCGGCTCCAAGGTCGCTTCTATTTTAAAAAAGCACTGCGATCTTCGAGAGCAGCAGCTGGATGTTGCTGATTATCTGCTTAGCGACAGGGTTGCTTGCGAAAGGAAGACGGCAAAGGATTTCGTCGCCAGCATCATGGACCAGCGGCTTTTTGCCCAGCTTTCGAACATGAAGCAATTTCCTTCGCCAGTACTGTTGATAGAAGGTGAAGAGGTTTTCGATACAGGTATAAACATGCACCCCAATGCGATTCGTGGAGCTCTAGCCAGCATTATAGTTGACTATTCAATACCTATTATCTGGACCAAGACACCTCTTGAAAGCGCGCAGATGCTTTATACCATAGCGAAGCGTGAGCAGCTGCAGGAAAAAAGAAGCATCGCTATACGCGGCAAAAGACCCACAAAGAGCACAAACCAGGAGCAGGAATTCCTCGTATCCGGGTTGCCGGGCGTATCAACGGTAAAAGGCAAGAACCTACTAAAGCATTTCCTGACGCCTGAGAAAATTTTTGCGGCAAATGAAAAACAACTGCAGCAGGTAGAAGGAATAGGTGAAGGCATGGCAAAGCGCATCCGCCAGCTTCTCAGTAAAAAATACGAGAAATCTATCCTGGAGGATTAGCATGGCGGCAAAAGACATTAAGAATCTTATTGCTACAATCATAATTGCAATAATAGGCGTGCATTTGCTGATTTACATATCCAAAGTCTACATTCCTCAGATAGGGCAATCACTACCGGGCATGGAAATATTTTCTTCCATTGAAGGAATATCAAACCTTATAACAATTGTGCTTGTTATTATCATCTTGTTTTTGCTGCCGTTTTACTTTTCAAAGAAAAGCGGGGAGAAGAAGACACGATGATGTACACATCAAACACATTTGTTCCGAACAACTATGAGCCGCGCGAAGCAGATGTTGTTTTCCTTGGCGTGCCATTCGGTGCCACAAGCGTGAGCAAGCCATCCATATACGGGCCAGTAATGGTAAGGCAATCCCTGAAGATAGTCGAGGATTTCGTGCCTGCAATGTATGAGAAGATAAAGGTCTGCGATCTTGGTGACTTGGAATTCGTTCCCGGTTCTTTCGAACTCACTGCAGAAAGGGTACGGGAAACAGCAAGAGACATAATGGCTGTAAACAAGAAGGCGTTCATAATTCTGGTGGGCGGAGAGCACTCGATGACCCTGCCTCTGGCTGAAGTACTGGAACCAAAGACCATAGTGCACTTTGATGCGCATGGCGACTGCCTTCCAGATTACTTAGGCAACAAATACACGCACCAGACATGGGCGTGGCATGCCAGCAGGTTTTCGCGCATTATCCAGCTGGGAGTGAACACGAAAACATCCGGCGAAGAGAGAATAGTAAAAGAGCGGAATATAGAACGCTTCGGGTTTGCAGAATTCATTAAAAAGACGCCAAAAATGCAAAAACCTGTTCATGTAAGCATTGATATTGACGTCTTCGATCCGTCATTCATAGGTGAAACAGGCTACTATGAAGGCAAAGCCACCAAGGAAGAAGTCTTTGGAGCCTTAGGCAAGATAGGCGCAGATTCTCTTGATATAATGGAAATATGCGATGATAAATTGCCAAGCAAGTCTGGATTCCTTGCTGCTGATATCATACAGCGTGTTCTTGCCAAGAGGTTTTTGTGATGGCAATAGAAAAAGGTACGATAAAGATCGTATGGATAACTAAAGACACAAAGAAAATACACTCCAAGATGTTCGAGGATATCGCCAAGGCAAGGAGTTTCGGAGAAAAGAAAAAAGACTATTTAATATTCAAGCTCCTGCGGCACAAGAACTTCAATGAATTCTCATGGGCTCTTTTGCCTTATGGAAATTATAAGCTGTACCAGAACGCTCTGGCTTTCTACCAGAAGCATAGGAGCAGCAAGCTGGCTGTTGAAAGGTTATTCAGGCTTTAGGCGAGATGACAATGCTCTATTTGATAGGTCTTGGAATATGGGATGAGACGGACTTAACCCTGAGGGCGATAGAAGCACTAAAGACCTGCGACAAGATCTATTGCGAGCTTTACACGGCCAACTGGAAAGGCAGTCTTAAGGCAATAGAAAAAATAACAGGCAAAAAAATCCAGATCCTTGAAAGAGAAATTGTGGAAAGTGACCTGATTCCAGCTGAAGCCAGGAAGAAAAGAATAGCTTTGCTTGTGCCAGGCGACCCGCTGGTGGCTACGACGCATTTCCAACTGGTTCAGGACGCAAAAAAGAAGCGTGTGAAAACAACTATAATCCATTCATCGAGCATCTACACTGTTGTAGCTGAAACTGGATTCTCGATATACAAATTCGGCAGGACAACGACACTAGCTTACCCGGAAAAAGGCTACGACCCGCAATCGCCTTATGAAATCATACTGCTCAACAGAAAGATTGGCTTGCACACCCTCGTGCTGCTGGATACAAAGAACAACGGCATGACAATATCGGAGGCATTGGAACTGCTTGAAAAGATGGACAAGGAAGAAATCCTGGCAAAGACCAAGATTGCTGTCGCTGCGAACATGGGCAGCGGCAGGCAGACAATAAGATACGGTTATGCAAAAGACCTGAAAATAAAAGATACGGGCATAATCATTATTCCAAGCATCCTGAACTACAACGAAGAAGAGGCTATGAAATTATGGCAATAGATGAAGATTTGCGCAAGGAAACGGAGAAATGGCTCGCTAAAATAGAAGAAGAAAGGAAGAAGATAGGCTCAGGAGACGATTATATAATAAAGAATATTGACGCCTATATCTCCGACTCAAGACATTTCATGGAAAAGGGGGATTTGATCAGGGCTTTTGAGGCCGTTGTGTGGAGCTGGGCGTACCTTGAGATAGGCCGGCAAAAAAAATTGATTTAGAACTTGAAAGGGCTTATCGACCTGAATACGTAGAACCAGACGAATGCCACGACGATAAAAGTAATTATACCAACTGTTATTCTAACAAACTTATGGTCCATTTCTGCGAAGTCTTCCAATGACATTCTCCAGAACGTTCTGAAAATGCCTTTGACCGTCTCCATTTTAGACATGTTATCACTAATTAACTCTACAGCCGCAAGATATATATAAGTTTTGTAATTGAAGAAAGAAAATCACAATTTCTTGATCTTGCCGGGCTTTGGCTCGAAGCAGACGCCTTCTTCAAGGAGTTCGTTGACAACAGAGTCGACATCTTCCTCGCTTATGCCCGACTGCGCTATGAGATCCGTGTAGTCGCAACCTTGGCCGGCATCAAGGGTTACCATAAGCTCGAGAACTTTCTGCTTGTTGTTCTTTTCCTCAACATCTTCTTCCTCGTTTTCAGAGGAAGCCATTATGCCCTCAACCTCTTCCTCGTCTATGCCGAATCTTTCGCGCAGGAATCTTTTCAGTTCTGCCAGGTCGCTGACCTGTGCCTTGTGCTCAAGCACTATTTCTCTTTTCCTTTTCCATTCATCCATCTGCTGCCGGATCTCAAGCTCGAATAGCGTCACTATGTTTGGATCCTGGCATTGCATTATCACTTCAGGCATGATATAGATCTCGCCCTGATATTCCTTTACCCTGCCAATTGTGTAAACAATATCGCCTGTATTGACGGTTTCTAAGAGCGACAAGGCATTGAATATCTTTGCACGAATGGTATCTGTACCGTCATCGAGTGTTATTGAAGCGAACTTCCCGCTTTCAGCAACAAACTTGTCAACAACCGTAGCAAGCAGTCTCACACGAGAAAGGCGAACGCCGTTTTTCGCCAGCACGTAATTTGGATTGAAGCCTTCCTGAGGCATATATTTTCCATTAGTTATCTGCCTGATTTTTGCCTTCACGGCTGTCAGACGCTTCTTTTCCATAACAAATCCCTTTCTTTACAAAAGAAAGGTCTGTGCTCAGAAAGTATCGCTTTCTGGCATCCCAAAGAACTTTTTGTTCTTTGAGGATATCAACCCAAAAGAAAGGTTGAACAAACCTTTTCTTCCTTGATCTCTTCCCTTATTAAGTAAAGTTATTAAAATTACAACTTCCTCACGAAGCCGGCGCGGGGCTCGAAGATGGTGCCCTGGCGCTTGAGCTCTTCTATTATGTCTTCTGCGTTTGTGATGCCTTGGCTCTCTGCTTCAGCCATCACATCCTCTATTGCGACTTCCTTTCCTGTTTCCTTACCCAGGGTAGCAATGATGTTTATGATGCCGCTTATCTTCTTCCTTCTGCTCGCTGTGATGCCAGATTCAAGCTTGTCTATGTCAATCTGGCCTGTCTCGATGTCATAGCCCAGCTGTGTCAGTGAGAATTTCATCAGCTTTATTGCCCTGTTTGCATCTTCTATCAGGATTTTATTGTCGAGCCTTATTTTTGCGGAGGCCTCGGCGAGCCTCAGCAATGCCTCGTATTGTCGGAGCGTGATGCTCACGACGCTTGTTTCGGAAGTCGCATATCTGTTGCGCATATCAACGTAGAAGTCCTTCAGCAGCTGCGCTGCTTCGTCTGTAAGCTCCAGCGAGTTTATCTGCTTTGCATAAGCAATGTATTTTCTCAGAAAGCCTGTGCTTATAATCGGCTCTATTCTTTCCGGCTGCCTCCTGGAAATTATTATGTGCTCTGCAAGTTTCTCATCTACTGTTTTGTCTGGCTTGTCCATGAGTGCGAATTTCAGGTCAAATCGCGAGAGCAATGTTTCAGGTATATCTATCTGCTCAATTATCGAGCGCGCGATGTCGAAGCGGCCGAACTTCGGGTTTGCGGCAGCAAGTACGGCTGTCTGCGCAGGCAATGTCGCCACTATAGATGCCTTTGCTATGCTCACTGTTTCTATGCTTGTTGCCTCGTGCATGGCTATCTGGTCGTCGCGTGACATCTTGTCGAATTCATCTATTGCTATCAGGCCCTTGTTACACAGGATCAGCGCGCCTGCCTCAAGCACCCAGCTGCCTATGGCTTCATTTTTAACAACAGTCGCAGTGAGTCCGGCACCCGTGACTCCTGAACCTGAAACGTAGCGGCCTCTTGGCACAACTGATGAAACAAGCTTGAGAAGGACGCTTTTACCGGTATTATGGGATATTACGCTGTTGGCAATGAACCTGTGGCTGCGCGGCACCTCTATGTCGTAAACATTTTCTGGCGGATGCTTGATTATTTTTACAATCTTCTCTGTCCTCTGCGATTTGAAACGCTTGAAATCTTCCGCTGATTTTGCAAGTTGCGCAAGTTTTGTGCGCTTCTTTTCAGAAACAAAACCTATGTGCTTGGCAAACTTTAGCATTGATTCTCCTCGCCTGATCATCAGGTTATCACCGACAACTCGAGAATGAATAGCAAATCGTAGCAAGAGAATTTGGACATCTCTGAGCAGCTCAATTTTGCTCGACTTCAGATTTATCGATCTGTTGCCTCTGCCTTTGTCAAATACGCTGCCATCCGCTTCATAGAGCCATCTCAAGAAAGAAGAAACTACTTTGTTTCCGGATCTAAGAATAAGTTCTGGAACACGTTTTGTTCTAAGAAAGTTCAGGCTGTTAGCTATATCCTTTGAATTTATAGTGGCATAAACCAGTGGTATCTTTCTTTTTATCGGCCTTCCGTCTGTTATGCTATCTTTAAGTTTACGGGTTTTTATTGACGGTTTTATCAAGAACAAAGTTTCTGATATATTTGCCAATTTGTCTAAGATGTCGATTTCAGGTTCTGCAACAACAAACCCTACTTCGTACTTGTCCACCCAGCCGTCGCCAAGAACGTAGCCCATTAAAGATGCCAGATTTTCATCCACATATTTGGGCAATTTACCTTTGAATTTCGGGCCGTATTTTCTTGCAGCAGATGTGAAACCTGTCTCAAGATGCTTGGTGATTGTGCAAGGTATACTCGTCACAACAGCCAATTTATCTCCAATTTTCATTTCATCCAAACGGTTCCATTTTCTGACAAGCCTTCCGTTGTCATTGCTTATGCACATCAGCGGATGGTTGTAAGTACCCTTTATGCTCTTTCCGCTTTCAGTTATGACCTCGAGTATTGGCTGATTTTTGTAAATGTGAAAAACCGAAGCCTTGTCTCTTTTCTTCCCGCCTTCTCCTGTTAAAATACTGACATCAATTTTTTGCAGATGTTCCTTTCCAATGTCCTGCATTTTTGAAATTGCACCGTTTCCCAGTACAATTCTTTCATCGCCAACCAAGCATCCTGGATCGCCGGTTATTAAAATATGAATATTTCCCCTGATTCTTGTGTTATCGGGAAGCTTGTGTGAAATGCCGCCGAACAGCTGAAATACCAGCGCCTCCTTTATTTCATCAAAACCGTATATCCCGGGTGCGATGGATTCCTTAAGCTTCTCATAGATGCCGGGATCGCTGGCAAATTCCTTTATTCTTCTCTCATCCTCTTCTGAAATATCAAGCTCCTCAAACTCTATCTCGCTAGGCAAGACATTCACGGCATCTATGTATGTATCCATCTTCGTCGAAAGCTTGCCTTTTATCCTCTTCGGGAGTTCCTTCAGGATGCCGACAATTTTTATCTTGTTCCCGGGATCTGTCTTTTTCTGCATGCGCGGCGTTGTGAGGTCCTCCTTG
This sequence comes from Candidatus Aenigmatarchaeota archaeon, assembly GCA_018304565.1. Taxonomy (GTDB): domain Archaea; phylum Aenigmatarchaeota; class Aenigmatarchaeia; order GW2011-AR5; family GW2011-AR5; genus JACPDL01. Next base: position 7,738 of record JAGVVX010000006.1, on the reverse strand, counting down.
AGCAATATGCTTATCTCTCCGGGACGCTCTCCTGTTGTCAGCTCAAAAGGCTCCACGCCGACAAGCCACCTGATGTCATACATTTTTTTTTCTATGAGTGTGAAATCTCCCCTGTAACCGCATTCGCACATCCAGGGCTTCTGCAGCAAGTTAGTTTCCTGGGGCATTACTATGTTTGTAGAGCATGTTGGGCACTGATATATTGCCTCGTATATCTGCGGCTTGACCTCGCTTGCGGCGCGGATAATGGTGTCGATCTGCATGAGCTTGCCTATGTGCTTTGACCTGAGGTTTCGTATCCTGATCTCCCTGCTGGCAGGCAGGTTCTTTATCCTGACGTTTGTTTTTTCGTCAAGGATGTTGTGGGCTGCCTCATTAAGATTTTTCAGTATGATCTCCGGCATTTCAAGAAGCTGGTCAGCAAGCAACGGGTCCGACCTGTTAAGGTCTGAGAAATCAATGACAGCCGCCTGCTCTTCCATGCTTGATTTAGCAAGTTCCGTGTAATACTTATCACGCAGGAAATCCTCGAGGCGGTTGACGGCATCCATGCTAAGAATATAAGTCGAACACTTTTAAGCACCAGACCTGCATTTCGCGTGCTATACGAGAATTTCCTGTGGAGAATTAATGAGCTCTCTAAGATATTGGGCATTTTCCTTTAGCGGTAGTTAATTCTGCTTGACATTCTACGCCTATAGAATACTGACATAAGACATCTGTTTTTCCGTCCGTATAAACGTTCACTATAACCGGCCGCGCCTCGGCTGGTGGCAGTAGAACAGGAGTTCGATTACGCGCTACTCCTCTACAATGAAAATGGTGTGACGCCACTACTTCTTTTGTCATATTGTAAGAAAAGGCAGTAAACGTTTTAATGGCTTCGAGCTTCTTGACAGCGAGCTTGACTGCGTCAAGGCTCTTTGCGCCTGCGCATACGACGCGGCCTGAAGAGAACAGGAGAAATGCGACTTTTGGATCATATATGCGGTAGACGAGTCCGGGGAATTGTTCCGGCTCGTATTCGCTGTCTTCAAGACGGAAGGCAAGCTGGTCAAGGTTAAGGTCTTTGCCGAGGTCGATGGCAACAACTATGTTTTCTATCTTTACTTTGATGTTGTTTTCATTTACCCGAATGCCTATGCGCTTGATATTCTTCACTGTTTTTCTCAGCGCTACCTTTGCATCTGCCGTGGAGCGAGCGCCTACGCAGATTATCTTGCCCGAGCGGAATATCAGCGTTGCTACGCGTGGCTCATCAAGACGATAAACTAATCCGGGGAATTGTTCCGGCTCGTATTCGCTTGCTTCAAGCACTGTGAGCAGCTTGTCAAGGGATATAATCTTCTTTATGTCAGTAGAAGCGACTACGTTTTCGACCTTTATCTTTTCAGCCATGCGTACCACCCTTTTAAAGGATCTGTCTTTAAATAGGGTATTTAAACGTCATAAACTATTTAAACTCACAATAAGCCGAGAACCTAGTGGCTGGAAACGCCAAAGATGCTTCATTCCAGTCATCCTTGCTGCAGAGGAGCTTTGCTTCTCTGGCGCCTCGGAGAACTTCGTTCTCCCAAGATATAAACCTCCTCTCCTAATTAGAATATATTATAAACGACCCATCAATGAGATGATAGCATGTTCTACAGAGAGATCATTCAGACAGAAACGAAGCGTGGAATAAGCTGCAGGGATATTACAGGCATTGCAGTGAAGATCGTAAAGAACTCGGGGATAAGCGAAGGGTTGTGCAACATTTTCGTGACAGGAACCACTGCTGGACTGCTGATAAATGAGAATGACAGGTTCCTCGCAGAAGATACGAAGAGGTTTTTCAAGAGCCTGATAGATGAAGATAAACCTTATGGCCATCCAGAAAACGCGGTCTCCCACATGCGCGCGTCTTTGCTTAATGCCGACACCACGGTGCCGGTTGCAAGCAATAAAGTGGTCTTAGGCAAGTGGCAATCCATACTTCTCTGGGAATTTGCCAAGGAAAAAAGAACCAGGCAGCTGGTAATTACAGTGCTTGGGGAATAGCCAATCTAAGTTTATTGTTCAAGCCTGTCAATTTTGGCTGCCACTATGAAATCGTTCTCGCCGAGGCCTCTTATCGAATGCGTTGAAAGATCAAGTCTCACGCGATTCCAAGAAATACGGATATCGGGGTGATGTCCTTCTGACTCAGCAATTTCTGCAACTTTATTTACGAACTTCATGGCTTCCTTGAAGTCCTTAAAAACAAATTCTTTTTCTATTTTATGACCTGCAAGATTCCAGTCCTTCACCTGAGAAAGATATTCCTCTGCTTCTTTTTTCGTCATGGGCTTTGTTCCGCCTCCGCAGGGCGTACATTTCTTATTCGCCAGCATTATAGGCCTATGTGCTCACAGCTTAAGAACTTTATTTCTGTTATAGGCACCATCAACAACCATCGTTTGAAAACGGCGGTATGTTAAATGGTTGAAAATATTATGCAACGATAGTTGGGGATACCAGGATACCACCAATAATATTCTGGTTTCTCCACAGTCTAAAGACAGGTGGTATCCTGAGTATGAAATTAGCAGCATTGCTTTCAGGCGGAAAGGACTCTATGTACGCCATGTACCAGCTCAGGAAGCAGGGGCATGAAATCGTGCAGATAGTATCGATGCTTTCCGAGAATCCCGAAAGCTACATGTTCCACGTGCCCAACGTGCATCTGGTTGCGGAGCAGGCAAAGCTCCTCGGCCTGCCAGTAACTTTTGCTGGAACAAAGGGGGAGAAAGAGCTGGAACTTGAAGACCTGAAGAACGCGCTTCTGCGGCTGAAAAACGAAAAAGGCATAGAAGGTGTCGTCACGGGCGCTGTCGCCAGCAGGTACCAGAAGCAGCGGATAGACAAGCTTTGCAAAGAAGCCGGTCTAGAGTCACTGGCACCCCTGTGGTTTCAGGCCCCGAAAGAGCTGCTGATAAACATGATCAAAGACGGATTCGAAATAATGATTGTTGCCGTAGGCGCCCCGCCTTTGGACGAGTCATGGCTTGGAAGGATCGTGGATTACAAATGCGTCGGTGAGCTCGTGGAACTTAACATGCAATACGGCATTCACGTAACTTTTGAAGGCGGAGAAGCGGAAAGCTTCGTTCTAAACTGCCCAATGTTCTCGAAAAGGATTATTGTCGAAGATTCCGAAAAGAAATGGGACCAGAAGACGCGCTCAGGCGTGCTGCTGATCAAGAAGATAAGATTCGAAGATAAAAGCCAGCTGTAATTCACTCGTAATTCATTTTAACGGCAGAATTGCAGCTGAATCTTTTTTATTGGTTTCTATGATTATTATGATTCACCAATGAAGACAAGCAAGACTGTCAAGCGTGTTGCAGGGTGGCCTGCCGAGTATTTCTTCAAAGCGGCGGGAACAATCGGGGCCGTAGGCGCCGTGTTCGGCGAGGACGAAGGCCTCGGTTACGAATATGCAAGCAGGCTTTCAAACGGTTTCAGGGCAATAGAAAAATTTCCCTACTGGATTTCTGATCATGCAGAAACCGCGATGGGCTTCGCTTATTCGCAGGATTTCTTTGAAATCAGCAGGCATCTCGGGAAGGCGGCGAATCTTTTTCAGGGCTTCGGCACCGCCTACGACAACATGACAAGCAACTTTTTCATGACATCCCTTGCTGCCGGGACATTTTTATTGTTCGGTTACGGCATCGGCGAGAGGGTTAGATTCTACAGGACAGAAGGCAGAGCAAGCTACTGGCGTGAATTCATGAGAAAAAAAGGGCAGCAAAAATACGGCTGGAAAGACTAGCTGATGACGTCCTTAATCTTCTCAGCGACGAGCGGAGCAACGCTTATCTCCGTTACCGGGCTTTCTGTTGTGTTCATGACGACAAACTTGGAAACGCGCGGGGAAATCTTTTTCAGCGCGCTGCCTGCAAGCACGGCGTGCAGGCAGATACATATCCTGTTAGTACATAAATGTGCATTCGCGCCTGAGCCGAAAACGGATTTAAGCTGCGCCAAGAATTATTCATGTGTTTGAAATCCGCATACACGGCAGGGGCGGGCAGGGGGCCGTGACTGCAAGCGAGATGCTTGCGGCTGCCGCATTCATCGACGGCAAATACCCGCAGGCATTCCCGAAATTCGGGCCTGAGCGGACTGGGGCGCCTGTGGAGGCGTTCTGCCGCATCAGCGACAGGCCGATAAGGCTGAGGTCTCATTCTTACGAGCCGGACTGCGTGATCGTCATGGACAAGAGCCTTGTTGACGCGCTGGATGTCACGGCCGGCATAAAAGGCACGGGCCTGATACTGATCAATTCAAGCAAGGACGTGAATCTCGGGCATAAAACATACGAGATCGACGCGACAAGAATCTCGCTGGAAACGCTTGGAAAAAACATAGTGAGCGGAACGATGCTTGGGGCGTTCTCGAAGGCCTCGGGGCTTGTTTCCCTGAAGGGCATACTGGGCGCCATAAAGGAAAGGTTTTCCGGCAGCGTCGCGGAAAAAAACATGCAGGCTGCCGGAAGGGCGTACGAAGAGTGCAGGGAGGTGCTATGATGTTTCCCGCAGCAAAATCTTCAACTGCCGGGAACAAGACAGGCTCGTGGCGCGTTTTCAGGCCGGTTGTAAACGACAAGTGCATCGGCTGCAAGCTGTGCTATTACAGCTGCCCGGATGACTGCATACAGATCACGGACAAAAAGGCGATAATAGATTACGACTACTGCAAGGGATGCCTCATATGCCTGAATGTGTGCCCTCACGGCGCGATTACAAAAGAGATGGAGAAGAAATGATAGTTGATGAAACATGCAGGTCACAAAAGTGATAGAGGGCTCGCACGCGATTGCCGAAGCCGTGAAGATCGCAGGGCCGAAGGTTATCGCTGCCTATCCTATCACGCCGCAGACGCACATCATTGAAATGCTCGCGGACATGGTAGCCGCCGGCGCGATAGATGCCGAATACATTAACGTGGAATCTGAGCATAGCGCGCTCGCCGCGTGCATCGGTGCACAGGCAACGGGCGTGAGGACGTTCACGGCCACGTCGTCGCAGGGCCTGGCGCTGATGTTCGAGCTTCTTCACGTGGCTTCCGGCATGCGCCTGCCCCTGGTGATGGCTGTCGGCAACCGCGCTTTGTCGGCGCCGCTGAACATATGGAACGACTGGAGCGATTCCGTCTCCTGCAGGGACAGCGGCTGGATCCAGCTATACTGCGAGAGCCCGCAGGAGGCTTATGACACTGTAATACAGGCTTACCGCATCGCTGAGCACAAAAGGGTGCTGCTGCCTGTCATGGTGTGTGTTGACGGATACTATCTCACGCATACGTCTGAACCCGTGAGCATGCTCACGTCCCTCGACGGTTTTCTGGGGGATTATGAGCCTGAATTCAAACTTGACACGGAAAACCCGCTATCCCTGGGCGAATACGCAAACCCGGATTATTACCAGGAATTCAAGGAGGCGCAGCACAACGCAATGGGCAATGCGCTTTCCGTGATCGGCGAGGTAAATGAAGGGTTTGCAAGAAAATTCGGGCGCGGCTACGGCAACGGCGTCATAGAAACGTTTAACATGGAAAACGCCTCGCATGCAGTGCTTACAATGGGCACGCTGTCGAGCACGATAAAATATTTCATAGAGAGGGAAAAAAGCGATGTCGGCCTTATCCGCCTGCGATCATTCAGGCCGTTTCCGTCAGAGGACCTGAAGAAGGTCTGCAGCGATGTCAGAAGCATAGCCGTCATAGAGAAAGACATCTCCTTCGGCTCGGGCGGGGCGGTGGCGACTGAATTAAGAAGCGTAATGGACATCCCTGTCGCGTCTTTTGTCGGCGGTCTCGGCGGCCGCGACATCACGCTGAAGCAGATAAAGGAGATACTCGGCTCCACCGGGAAAAGTGGAGAAGGGCTTACGTTTGTGGGCTCCAGGCTGTGATTATGATGGGTGAACTTTTCTCTTCAGGCCACACAGCATGCGCAGGATGCGGAATGACAAACATTATTATAAATATACTGCGCGCAGCCGGGCCGGACACAATAATTTCCAATGCCACGTCGTGCAGCGAGATAGTTTCGTCGCAGTATCCGTGCAGCGCATGGCGCGTGCCCTACATTCATGTCGCGTTTGAATGCAGCGCCGCTGTCGCCTCGGGAATAGAGGCGGCCCTGAAAACACAAAACAAAAAGTCTAACGTCATAGTCATCGCCGGAGACGGAGGCACATTTGACATAGGGCTTCAGTCCTTGTCAGGGATGGTTGACCGCGGACACAACGTGCTCTACATCTGCTACGACAACGAGTGCTACGCAAACACTGGCGTGCAAAGAAGCAGCGCGACGCCGCACGGCGCGTGGACGACAACATCGCCTTACGGCGCTGAAATGCACGGCAACCCGGCAGGGAAAAAACCGATAGCTGAAATGATGGCTGCACAGGGCTGCAAGTACGTCGCGACATCAAGCGTTGCCTACCCGCTTGATATACAGCAGAAGGTGAAAAAAGCGCTTGCCATAGAAGGGCCGAAGTTCATCCTGATTCACCAGCCGTGCACGCTTGCGTGGAGATACCCGCCTGAGAAAACAGTTGAGATAGCGCGCATGGCGATCGACTGCGGCCTCTGGGTGCTTTACGAGATCGAAAACGGAAAATTGAAGATAACAAGAAGACCAAGCTTCAGGACAGGCGTGAAGGATTATCTGAAGGCGCAGGGGCGCTTTTCACATCTCACTGACGAAGAGATGGAAAAAATACAGGAGAAAGCCGTCGGCGACTGGAAAAGATTCGAGGGGCTGGAGAAAACAACTGCAGCTTAATGTTACAACTTCGCGTCATCCAGCGCTTTCGCGCATACGCATGGCCGGTTTTCAGAAATCTTCCGGACGGCATTAAAAATAAGTTTCTTTGTTTTCTCGTTGTTTTCTTTCAGTATGCGCATGACGTCCTCGATGCTAACAGGCAGCACATCTGGGTCATCCTTGACGCCTGTATCGTAATCAGTCACAAGCGATATGTTTGCGTAACACATTTCCTTTTCCCTTGCAAGCATCACCTCAGGATATTGGGTCATGTTGATGATGTCCCAATTCTGGCTGCGAAAGAAACCGCTTTCTGCATGCGAAGAGAATCGCGGGCCTTGGATGACTACAACAGTGCCTTTCGGATGCATAGGATAGCCTGCTGCCGCACCTTCCTGGATTATTATTCTCCTGAGATCCGGGCAGTAAGGTTCTGTGGATCCCATGTGGACAATTTCAGGCCCGTCGTAGAAAGTATCCTCTCGCCGTGTGAAATTGACAAACTGGTCAGGAACAAGAAAATCTCCCGGCTTTATTTCACGCTTCAGTGAGCCTACGGCCGTCGGAGCGATTATATGCGTCACGCCAATTTCTTTGAATGCAAACATGTTCGCCTTGTAAGGAATCTTGTGCGGCGGATACTCGTGCTTTTCGCCATGCCGGGCAATGAAAGCGACATCTTTGCCGTGAATCTTTCCTATTCCTACATGAGAACTCGGCTTTCCAAAAGGGGTCTCAATTTCTTTTTTTTCTGCATCCCCAAGAAGCGAGTAAAATCCGGTGCCGCCTAAAACCCCGATCATAATAATTTCAAGCAGGTAAATTATTACCTACTCCCTTCGGTTCAAACCGCAGGTTTCTGTTAGGGTTATAGGAAGGTAACGTCGTGGTGTGCCTGCTGGTTTTTGACATACCAGATTGCTTTCTCTTCATCTAATC
>JAGVVX010000005.1 GCA_018304565.1 Candidatus Aenigmatarchaeota archaeon | reverse complement strand
ATATATTAATCCCAGTCTTTTCCCTTTAGGCTTGAAGCTTTCTATGCTTCCTGTTACAAGAATAAAGTCATTTATCTCTAGACCGGTTTCTTCCCTGACTTCTCTTCTTATCGCCTTTTGCAGCAGCTCATCTTTCTCTAGTTTTCCGCCTGGCAAATCCCACTGGTCGTTTTTTATCATGCCACCTCTGCTGGATTGCCTGAGAATTAGCACTTTATCTCCGTTGAAAATGACGGCCTTTTGAAATATTCCATCCAGTTTCTTCATCTGAATTCTCCTTAACCTTCTCTGTCGTGTTTCCTGTCTCGTTCATAATTGAGTTTTGCGAACTCGTTTATTTCCATCCGGCTGCCTCCTTTATTTCTTCAATCTCATAGTTTATCATGTTCTTGTACCCTTCGTCATAATAAAATTTCCCGGAAAATTTCTTGCCTTCGAGCATGACAGGTATCCATATCTCATCATCCGGCCACATCTCATTAAGCGGTATGGCATCCAGAGAGAACCAGTTTGGAATTCCTTCCTCTGTTTCCTTCGTCTCGCCTGAAAAATCCCTTGCAACGAAAATGTGGGCTTTCATCGCACACTCGCCTCCGATGTAGAATTCATTGCGGCCGACGTGCTTTATACCGAGAGGCGTCACGCCGGTTTCTTCGATTGTTTCCCTTATTGCAGCATCGGCAGGCGATTCCCCTTCCTCAACGTGGCCGCCGGGGCCATTCCATTTGCCTTCGCTTATGCCGCGCTTGCTCTTTATGAGAAGTATCCTGCCATCTTTTATCACATAAAGAAGGGTTACGTCTTCCATAGTTTATAGCTCCATCCGGGTCTCCGTCCTTAATTTAATAGACTGCTGTGTCCCGAGTTTTGATAACATGCCCGGCTTCAGGCATTTTTATCTTAACGAATCTTTTCATCTGGCCAGCCCATTAATCTTTGCGCCTCTTCGATCAGCTTGCGCTTGTCAAACATGAATATTTTCTTCAGGTCATCCAGTTCCAGCTCAAAAATCTTGAGAAAGTGTAGCATGTTCTTCTTCTCTGTGATATTAAGGAGCTGCTCTACAAACATTGCGGCGTTGAATGCCTGCGGAAAATTCCCGTATTGTGCCTTATATTGCGGATCGAAATGCTCGGCAATCAGATAAAGCTCCGTGGATGATTCTATGCATTTTTGCAAAAGCTCTGCCGCCCTTTTCCTGTTGCCGCTCCTTATATAATGCGAAGCGAGCCACAAAGTAGGAAGGTAGAAAGGAAGTGGTGCGTCCTCGTAGCGCACGACAGCATTGTCTTTTACAAGCTTGCTTTCTATAAGCCTGACAGTCTTCTTCATTTTGGGGTCTTCCGGCTTCACGATGCCATAATCTTCCAGCGCCAGTACAGATATGTCTATCGGAGCGTCCTTTTCGAATGTCTGCAAGAAGGCCTGCCTCTGGTCTGACCAGGCCTTTTTTACTATAAGTTTTCTCAGCCTTTCTTTCAGCTGCTTCCATTCATCTTTTTTCCCCAGTATATGGGCTATCTTGGACGCCGACTCAAGCCCCACATAGCACATGACCTTGCCGTACGTGTAATGCTCCAGCCTGTTTCTGGATTCCCATATGCCACTTTCCTTCCTGTAATAATTTTTTGCTGTCCATCTTGCTGCTTTTTTGATTCCGTTCCAGTGTTTAGCCAAGAACTCGTCGTCTTCAGTGAAAAGGTAATACAAATATGCTGTATGGAGGATGCTCCCTTCGCTGTCAAGCTGAAGCTGCTGCGCTGCGGCGTTACCTATCCTGATGTGGTCTTCCCCACTGGGGCCCGTAAGCTCTTCTACGACAATCTCCTTCCCCAGTCTTTTGCCGTCCACAGTGTAAAGCGGGGAAAGCCACTGGCCGTTTTTATCCTGGATGCTGAAAAAAAATTCAAGCATGCGCTCGACTTCATCATAGTGGCCTGAACGGAGAAGCGCACGCATGGCAAAATAGCTGTCCCTTATCCATGTGTACCTGTAGTCCCAGTTTTCTGTGCCGCCAGGTATCGCAGGGAAAGACGCGGTGGCGGCAGCTACCATTGCGCCTGTCTTCTCGTATATCAGCATCTTCACCGTCAGCAAGGAACGGAAATACATGTTTGCGAAATCCATGCTCTCAAACCATACGTGTTTCCCCCTGTCAAACCAGTTTATCCAGAAACCTATACATTCCTGAAGCTCTTTCCGGAGGTCTGTATTCTTCAGCTTTCTCATTTCCTTCTCAACTTCTTTCTGGTTTGTGCCGTATACCATTGCACAGGAGAATACAGCCTCTTTTTTCGGCTGTATGATAGTCTCAGATTGACCGTAAAGAATGAACCCGATAAATATGCTGTCCGAGAAAATAATCCCATCCCCGACATCCTTGTGTTTTTCCGTGCTTATGCCGGAATACATCTTTATTTCTACATGCCTTGCTTCCTGACCCTCATTTTTAATCTTGATTGTCCTGAATATTGCGCGTCGAGACCTGAAAGCTGCTTCCTTGTTTAGAGGCATAAAATCCGTAATTTCTGCCAGAAGGCTGTCAAAAACCATTACTGTTTCCAGGACAGCTGTCTTGTTTAAATATCTCTGGGAACAGTTTCGGACAACCGGCTCCTTTCCGTCTTCGAGTATTTTGAGTTCTATGCATTCGCCGCGCTGCGGGTCGAGCGCCTTGCTGTATACTATCTTCCCGTCGAATCTCGGGAGGCATAACCACTCGATGCTGCCTTTGGGTGATATGAGCGCGCATGTCTCGCCGTTTCCTATAATGCCATAGTAAGGTTTTCTTGGCATGTTTCGTCTCCGGTTGCTATTGCTAATTTCTCAAAAAGCGCGCAGCTTTTTGGAATTCCCGGAATCCAAAGGATTCCGAAGAAGCTTTGATTCTCCCAAGATAAGCGCCGGGGAGCTTCGGATCCCAAGTTTAGAGTGCTTGGGGGTGCTTCCAATCCCGGATTTAGAGCGCTGGGAGCGCTTCGAACCCCAAGTTTAAAGCGCTGGGGGAGGGATGTTCCAGCCGTTGCGTTTCTTCTTTCCGCAAGCGCTTTCTTCTTTTTGAAAGAAGAAAGGGCTTTTTGAACCCTCGTTAGGCTTGCGCCTAACAGGTTGTTTGCATTATGGGTTTTCTTTTGAACCCAAAGGCCTTTTCTTTTTCTAAAAGAAAAGGGGCTTTAGCAAACCATGGCGTCTTACAGATTGCGCCGTAGACCAAACTTGGCTACCCCAGCACAGGTGATTTTTCTTCTTTCTAACCACTTTTCACCTGAAGAATCTTTAAATGTTTGAGGCGCTATAATACTAAAACGAGGGATAGTCATGCCGATAAATGTGAAATCATTTTCTGAACTGACAAAGAAAGACGTATTTACTGCAAAGGGCGCTTACTGCGGAAAAATAACTGATGTCGAGGTAGACCTTGAGAAATTCCGCGTTAAATCCCTTGTTGTAGACGCAGTCCACGGCTCATACCTTTCAAACCTGGTCGGCAACAAGAAAGGCGTCGTAGTGCCTTTCTCCATGGTCCAAAGCGTCGGCGATATAGTGCTTATAAAACACGTCCAGCCGACAGTTGAAGAAGACCAGCCGGTTGAGGAAAAGCCCACGGCAAAGTACGTTTAAGCTATTCCAGCTCGATTCTCGAAAAGCGTAGCTTTTTGGAATCTCGGAGAAGCTTCGCTTCTCCCAAGATTACCCAGTGGCCGTATTTGGCGATTTCTTCCGGCGTGTTAAAATCTGTTAATTTCACCTTAGCCAGGTTTTTCACTCTTTTCTTCAGGACCCTGCCTGTATAGGCATTTGCCTTCGGGTCGTATTCTTCGAGGATCAGTGTATCGCCTTCCTTTATCCAGAAATCTGCCAGCCTAACGTCGGCTGTTTTCTTGCCGTCAACCATGCGCTGGAATAATTCCGGCCATGTTTTCTTCCTGATTTCCATAACTACTTTACACAAGCCAAATTTTATATCCTGCCTTCTGCGTTATCTCGAAGAATCTTGCTTCTTTGAGAATAGGAGCGCACCATGTTATCCTCAGGGACACTGAAAACTGCTGTCTAAAGACAGCAGATGCAACAAAGAGCAAAGCTCTTTGTGCACGCAAAGAATCAAAGATTCTTTGCTGTGAAACACAATGTCTCTGGGATCACATCTTCTCACACAAGAAGGAGCAAAGCTCCTTCTGTGCAGAAGGACCTACCGGTCATTCTTGCAAACTACCGACTTTAGTCGGTGGTATATTTTAAGAAGATATGATTTTTAAGATGTGCGACTATAGTTATTCATGACCAGCATGCTTTCTGCCGAGCAGGCTTATGCGCTCCTTAGAAAGTACAGGATAAAGGCGATTAATACAGGCTTGGCAAAAACTTTTCCGGAAGCTGAGCTGCTTGCTGAAAACATCGGCTTTCCGCTGGTTCTCAAAATAGACGCGGCGCAAATAGTGCATAAAACAGATGTTGGCTGCGTCAAGATCGCTTACAGCCAGGACAAGCTTGAGGAGGTCTACAAGAAAGTAACCAGCAACGCAAAGAAGATCACGAAGGATATAAACGGCATACTGGTCCAGGAATTTGTGCGCGGGCTTGAAGCCATCACCGGCTCTGCCATGGACGGCCAGTTTGGCAAAGTCATGATGTTTGGCTCGGGTGGCGTCCTGACGCAAGTATTCAAGGACGTATCATTCAGGCTTGTGCCCATAAGCAAGGAAGACGCTGAAAGCATGATAGATGACACCAAGGTGTCCCAGCTTCTCAACTACAGGGGCAACAATATAGACAAAAACAAGATAGTAGATGTTCTGCTTAAGCTGAACAATCTTGTGCAGAACGAGAACATTCATGAAATGGACATAAACCCGCTGTTTCTCAACGACAACGGTGCCTTTGCAGCTGATGTAAGAATTGTCAAGAATTGAGCTAAAGCCCGATTTTCTCAAAAAGCGCAGCTTTTTGGAATTCCAGGAATCCAAAGGGTCTCCGGAATTTTGGAGAAGCGAAGCTTTTCCCAGGACTTCCAATCGTGCGGCCTTTTGTGCAAACCTTTAAAGAATTGCTTTACAAATCTATACAGGCAGGGGCTTGTGATGATTGTTTCTATATTATATGGGAGAAGTTGGCAAGGAGTCTCTGAGGCGACGAATATGCTGGGAAATGCCGCCTTTTCTTCAAAGTTCCAGGTTCAGGAGATCATTGAGGTTGCCGATAAGTCGCTTCCTGTTCTCGGATCAGTGGCTATGGACAAGCAAGCCATAGAATCCCGGCAGCATGAAGCTTCTGACTATCTGCTTGTATTCGACAGCAAAATGGATATTAGCAGGGTGCTGAAACAGGCAAAGGATAAGTCTGTCGTTATATTAAATTCACAAGAGAAAATAAAGAATCCGCTGCTGGGAAAGAAGGGGCTCAGGGCTTTTTTTGTTGATGCAACAGGCTTGGCTATCACAGCCACGCTTAAGGCTTCTCCCTATGCTGCGATGATGGGCGCTTTTGCAAAAATAGCCGGTATTATTCCTGCGAAATACATAAGGTCTCAGATGACGGGCGGGAATTTAGCGGCTTTTGATGAAGGCTTCAAAGGCGTGAAAAGGAACTGAGGATACCGATGAAGACAGACGCAGAGATAAGATATGAGGAAAGAAAGGACATGAAGAAGCAGGAACTTGAAAAGACGGCAAACTGGCGTGTTTTCATGCCAAAAATAGACCTGAAAAGGTGCGACAAGAACTACAGATGTTTTGTTGTTTGTCCGCACGATGCCGTAGATATAAAGAAAGACGGCTTTCCGGCAATAGACGCGTCTAAATGCACGGGCTGTCTCATATGCCTGAGAGAATGCGAACCTGCTGCAATAAGTGAAGAGCGTGAATAAATGGCGCAAAAGCAATTGTTGTTGTGTGGCCAAGAAAGTGCGGCGCATGCGGCGCGATTATGTAAGGCAGAAAGCGTGCCACATTTTCCCGCGCCTCTCTCGAAAGATATTGCTGTTGCACTCTCGAAGATCCACAAATGTGACTTATATGATGTTGAATCCCAATCGTCTGCCGCGACAGCTGCAATAGCCGCTTCCCTGACTGAAAAGAGGGCTTTCCTGCCTCTGTCAAAAATCAGGGATATTGAAGCTTTATGTTCGGCATCGTCTTTGAGGGCGCCTTTGGTTTCTGTACAAGCAGCAAGCCAGGATAACTTTATGCTTTTGCGTGATGCGGGCTGGCTTATGTTTTCAGCTTCGACAAACCAGGAAGTCCTGGACAGCGTTGTTCAGGCCTATCTTGTATCAGAAGACCAGAAGGTGGCGCTGCCAAGCATGATTAACATGGACATGTGCCTGCGCGAAATAGTTTCCCTGTCAGGCGAACAAATGATCAGCAGCACGCTGCCGAAACTGAAGTTGGCAAGAAAACTTTTCATCAGAGACGCGCAATCTTTTGACTATGAGGAAAGAAATCACGAGCAAATTCACAAGGCTATGGAAAACGCCCTGCGCCTTCTTCACAAAAGCAGCGAAAAGATGGGCAAGAAATTCAAAAGAAACTTTGGTTTGCTTGAAACTTTTATGCTGTCGGATGCGGAATACGTCTTCGTCGTCGCGGGATACCAGAGCGGCACTGCAAGATCTGCTGTCAGGAAACTCAGAAGTCAGGGAGAGAAGGTCGGCTTGCTGCGCCTGCGCGTCCTGCGGCCCTGGCCTTCCGAAGAGATATCCAGAGCGCTATCTAATGCCAAACGCATAGCTGTTGTAGAATCAGCGATATCTCCGGGTGCTTCCGGGGTTTTGCATACCCACCTTAAGGCGGCATTGCAGGGCCACATATCTTCCTTCATTTCACAGAAGCATCTCGCAGAAAAAGACTTTTCAGACATACTGGCGCATTTGAAAAGGCAGGAAAAACCTGAAAGAATCTGGATGTAGTTGCGGTTTAAATTCCTTTTCACGAATTATTTCTTGGCAATGAAGAGACCGACCCAGTTTGACAAAACAGATAGACGCCTCTGGCGTCTATCTGTTAGAATGATTAACAGGGTAGCTCCTGAGCCATTATTTTCTCAAAATTCTCAAAAAGCGTAGCTTTTTGGAATTCTCGAAATCCAAAGGATTTCGGAATCTCAGAGAAGCTTCGCTTCTCCCAAGATTAGAGTTCTCTTATGAAACTCGGCAACTCTTCTTCTATGCTGGTTTCTTTCTGCGTCCAGCCTTCTGTCGCATAGACGGCTGCAACCAGTACGCAGGCAGGAACGCCTCTGCATTCAGTGCTTTCAATCTTGTAATTTATCATTCCGTGCTCTTCAGATCTGTAACGAACAAGGCTCATGATGCTTGCTTCAATCTGCTTCCTGACCTCTTCTTCGTCGCTGCCATGATGCTCAACGAATATACCGCGGCCTACGCCGTCCACGCTTGCCCAGCCCAAGCCGGCGCATATCTTTCTGCCGATAACGTCTGTAATAGCCTGCGATACCACGGAGTAAAGCTTGTAGCCGTGCTCTTTATCATTCCAATTAAGCCTCTTTACAGCTACCTGAGAATTATCCGGTATCACGGATGATAGTTTGATTATGTTGTAATTGCCTATGCCGGCATCCCAAAGAGCCGCGTCAAACGCAGCTAGTTTGGTTGCTCCCTCGCCTTTTCCATAAGTCACGAAAATTCGCATATCCTTTTCTTAACTCAATTGCTTTAAAAATTCTTCTGTTTCTATCCATAGAGAATCAATGGCTTTTTTGCACACTTCTGCTGCCATATCTCTAACATAATTCTCAAAAAGCGTAGCTTTTTCTTTTCTTCTGATGCCATAAGCAAGAGCAGACACCTTTTGGCTGTCTTCTATACATGATCCATTGCCGAAAGCTGGTTGAAGATAGAATCTGTTCCAACTACTGGGTCCATGACGCCAATTATCTAAGCGTAAGTTCATGGCATCTGATAAAGAAACGTAAGTTTCCATCATTCCTTCATGACAATGAACACAAACTACTGTACAGTCAAATCCTGATGGAAATTCTGAGGGAAATGTTTTTTCGTGTTTTCTGATATCAAAGCCGCGATATCTTTCCAGAACAACAACCATAATTTGTGTACAAGGTTAAGGCTTAAATTCTTATTAAGTTCTACGAACAATCTTATTACATGCGCCGGGGGAAGGAATTTTACGGCAAGCAGTATGAAGAAGCGGTGAAACTCTACAAAGAAGGCAAGAGTATACCCGAAATATCTAAGGAACTGAGACTATCTTATTCGGCAGCATATCACTGGCTGAAAGGCCTGAGGAAGCCTGATATCGGCAATGTAAATGCCTTCGGGAAATTTCTTGTGGAAAATGGCCCGCAGCCAGCTGAAGAGATCAAAGACAACTTTCCCAAGCACAACGAGTTATTCTTAATAGCTTCCCGCCGCGGGCTGCGTGTGAAAAGGCTTATAATAAACAAGAAATTTAAGGGATATTCAATGTGGTACTTCATTGAAGGCCAAGAAGAAGAGCTGGAGAAAAGAGTGCATGAAATGCTAGGCAAGGTCAAAGAAGTAAAAGACAAGCTCCGCAACTTACTAGGTGTTTGAATCATAAGTCTTTGTATAATTCTATGGGCTTGCTACAAACAAGCTTTGCTTGTTTGAGCTCTCAGAGAACTTCGTTCTCTGCAGATAGCCCATAGTATGTTATGAGACTTTGATTTCCAAGAGTATGACTTAAAAAGTCATAGTATCATACTCTTAGGAAATGAGCATTGGACGAAGGCAAAAAAAGATCATAAAATACGAGCTTAAGCACATGGACAAAATAGTGCTAGGAGTTATCGGTTTCGTCGGCCTTATATTGTTCTGGAAAGGCCTTGCAACCATGCTGGATGAAATAGACAAGTCTTATCCGCTTGATCCCGTCGTCCTTTTATTCTTTGGTCTTGTAATAATCTTCTTGACAGGTGCGATGATCAAGAGATAAAGGTCATTGGGTTCAAAAGAAATGCAAATTTTATTTTGTTTAAATAATACCTGTTCGATAGAACCTTAGAGGGAAGAGATCAAGGAAGAGAAACCGCAGGTGTCTTGTCTTATGGAGTTAAAAGAAATTGTCGAACAGATGAAAGACAAGGAGTTTGTGGGGTACTGCACGCCCGGTTGCGGATCTTTGCTGGGCCTCCGGCTTCTGGTGCAAAGCCTCGGTAAATTCATACTTGTAAACTCGCCGGGCTGTGTCTCAATAAACAAGAATTCGCTGAAAATGCCTTATGCGAATCTTGGTTTCAACGCCGCAGCGGCCGCAAGCGGCATAGCCAGATCAACAAATGAGCTTGTGGTGGTGTATTCGGGCGATGGCGCCACGCAGATGCACGTTAGCTCCCTTATAGAAGCCTGCAGCAGAAATGACAAAATACTGTACGTATGCTATAACAACATGGCTTATTCTGCCATTGATTATCTGTCGCCAGAAAGAAGTTTGGTGAAATCTGTCGCTCCTTACGCAAGGTATGCAGCCACGGCATCTGTGGCTTACGCAGAGGACTTTATAGAAAAGATAAACAAAGCCGTTCTTCTTGATGGTGTAAGATTCATAGAAGTTCTGGCTCCCTGCCCGAGTGTAACAGGCTTCGATATGTCAAATACAGTAGAAGTTGCAAGGCTCGCTACGGAATGCGGCATCTGGCCTGTTTTTGATGTTGAGAGCAAGAAGCTGAACATGACGAAAAGGCCGTTGAGAATGGAGCCTGTTTCAAGGTTCTATTCTGCAATAAAGATACATCTCAAAGATGAAGAAATGCAAAGACTCCAGGACAAGACGAACAAAAACTGGAAATCTTTGTCAGAAGGAAAACTTCTATAAGTAAAAATAGAAAAAATGAAAAATTCAATGCCAAAACTTTACCGCTTCTTTTTTTTCTTTGCCATTTTCACTCCCCCGTTTTTGAAAATAAGTAATTAGTTTATTATCATGGCTTGCTTAAATAGTTTTTGCAATTTTGCGCGCCGGTCACAGCGGTTTTTGCTTTTTGTTTATGCAGCGAAATACATTTTATTGCAGGCAACAAGTGATTATGATGCATGAACTTGACTTTTTCTTCAATCCTGGCAGCATAGCTGTCATAGGCGTCAGCAGAAGTCCCGATAAGATAGGAAGCGTGATTTTCCAGAATTTCTTTGATTCAATATATACAGGCAATGTTTACGCCGTTAACCCTAATGCGGAGAGCGTCTTTGAAAGAAAATGTTACCCGTCTGTAAAAGACATAGAAGCTGATGTTGATCTTGCCGTTATTGCCATCCCCGCCTCTGGCGTTCTTCAGTCGCTCAAAGACTGTATTGAGAAGGGCGTGAAGGGGTGCATTGTTATCACTGCCGGATTCTCTGAAATCGGCGACAAAAAAATTGAGGAAGAAATGGCGAAAATTGCAAAAGGCAGGATAAGGATCATTGGCCCCAATGTCATGGGATTATATGATTCTTACAGCGGCGTCGATACGATTTTCAATGCAAAATACAGGCAGGGAAGGCCTGGAAAAGGCGGGATAGCCTTCGTCTCCCAGTCGGGCGCTTTCGGCTCCGCCCTGATGGACTGGTGCGTCAACGAGGGCGTGGGTCTCTCTAAGTTTGTATCAATAGGCAACCGTGTGGATGTTGATGAAACAGATCTTTTGGACTATCTCGCGGAAGATGAAGCAACAAAAGTTATAGCTATGTATTTAGAGAGCACTAAAAACGGCAGAAGATTTTATGAGAAGCTGAA
>JAGVVX010000020.1 GCA_018304565.1 Candidatus Aenigmatarchaeota archaeon | reverse complement strand
ATCCTGCAAGCACTCCTGCTACTCCGACTATTCCAAAGACTCCACCCAGAAGTGCATTATAGAACCTGTCACGAGCGTCCCCCAGCGGCTCGACCATTAATCTTAATGCGCGCTGGGTTTCTTTAGAGGAGAAATAAGCTTCAATTTTGTCAAGTTCTGCATAGAGTTGCCCGTCCAATTGCGTTTGATTCAAGACGAGAGAACCATCAAAATGCCGGAAAACAAATTCCTCGTTGCTTTCTCCTTTTGCTCTGTACAATGTAGGCCTGTCCTTCTTTGCAACCATTTTATGCATTTCGCGGAAAAGGGCTTTTCTTATTTCATGATAAGAAGCAAACACTCCTTTTTCCATCCATTTGGTGCCATCGCTGAACAAGTGATTATATACCCGCCATAATTCATCTTCTAATGCATGTTTGGGATGTAAAGTATCAAAATATGTTGCTCCTAGTAATTTAGGGCGCATATCTTCTGTTCTGTGCTCGATGAACCTTCTTGGGTCAGTTTCTGCAGCCACGTAAATTAATTCTCTGGCGTTCCACACGCCGTCTTCGCTGTATTTTGCCAGATTTTCTTTTATGTCCTGTGCAATCTCTGCTTTGGCAGCCATGTCGCGCGCTGCGATGTCATCCCAGCCTCTTGTTATCGGCACAGGATGGAAATAACCCCCTAATGCTGTCGCCCCTGCCACTGCAGTGACTGCTGCCGCATTTCTGAGTTTCTGATAAAACCTTTCCACGCCTTTCACCCGGTGATTTTATGCTTGCAATACCTAAGCAGAAAATCTATTAAAAACAGCACGGCGAATCCTGTGTAATTGGCTCGTGATTGTTCACAGCCATTCCTCGTCCTTTGCGCCCTTCCTCTTGTTCGCCGCGCGCGCCAGGACAAAGAATAAGTCAGAAAGGCGGTTGATATAGACAAAAACATAGTTATTGAGCTCCTCATGCGCCTTCAGCGCCACTATGGACCGCTCAGCGCGCCTGCAAATTGTCCTGCAGATGTGCAATACAGCGGCTTCTCTTGATCCCCCGGGAAGGATGAATCTGTTAAGAGGTTCCAGTTCGTTTTCCAGCCTAGAAATATGATCTTCAAGCCTTTTCACATCGTCGTGGCTTATCCTTTGGTGCTTTTCAGTGATATCAAAAGGCGTTGCGACATCAGCACCGGCAACAAAAAGATCCCGCTGCACTTCTTTCAGTATATTCTTTATCTCGTCTTCACTCCGAAAACCGTTGCCTTTAGGCGGCGGATGAGGTGAAGACGGGATCACATCGTCGGACAAACCACCGACTTTAGTCGGTGGTATTATTGACGATGTGATTTCACCGCCATCGGATCTTGAAACAGCCAGGCCGACGAATGAATTCAATTCGTCCAGTGTGCCTATAACGCCTATGCGCACAGAGTCTTTCCGCGTTCTCCTGCCGTAAAGGCTTGTCTCTTCGTTGTCCTGGAAAATTTTCATTATTGCTATACACACAAAAAGCATAAAAGATGAAAAAAGAAGATGACTTATATGCTTCCTTCTTGGGAGAAGCGAAGCTTCTCCGAGATCTTCAGAGAAACTTCGTTTCTCTGAGATTCCGAAATCCTTTGGATTTCGAGAATTCCAGAAAGCTGCGCTTTTTGAGAATATAGGTTAAGCATTCATGACGAAGATGGCATAGGTGTCTTTCACTTACGGCTTTCAGATACACAGCTGTAAATACTTGTAGGATGGGGCGTTCTTGTTCCGGTCAACGATAACACATACAGATGGGGATTTTTATGCTGCAAACTGAAAGACTATAAACCATATCAGTTTGAGTCAATCGGCTCTAAACCCGCCCAATGTTGATGGATTAAACATGTATTGTGGTGCATTATGTCTTTCCGCCAAACACTGTCAATTAAGGGCATGAAGCCTGTATTGTTCAGCCTTTTTATGGCAAGCCTTGGTTTCGGCATCATATTGCCCATACTGCCTTTCTATGCGCTCTCTCTGGGCGCAGAGCCATTCCAGCTCGGTATGCTTACAGCCACTTTTGCCTTGATGAGCCTTATTTTTGCCCCTTTCCTGGGAAGGCTCGCTGAAAAGAAAGGAAGAAAAAATGTTATTCTTATCTGCATGGCAGGTTATGCGCTTTCTTATCTGCTGTTTGCATTTACAAATTCGCTTGCGATGGCTTTTGTCGCGCGCGGCCTACAGGGATTCTTTACAGCAGGCATCATGACAGCATGCGTTTCTCTTATCACAGACATGAGCAGCGAAAGCCAGAGGGGCAAAGCAATGGGGCTTTTTGGCATGACGTTTTCCCTTGGATTTATAATGGGTCCTGCTATCGGGGGATTCGCAGCTGCCATTTCAGTCCAAACAGCTTTCCTGCTTGCTGCCGTGCTCTCAATTATTGGCATTGCCTATGTTCATAGCCGGTTAAAAGAACCGCCAATGAAAGACGCCGATCTTGGGAGAAGCGAAGCTTCTCCGAGATCCCAAAAAGCTGCGCTTTTTGAGGATATAGTTCAGAAAGAGGTGTCCATGCTTACACACATCTCATCCCCTCTTCTTTTGATTTTCATGTCGGTTTTCATGGTAACTTTCATGATAGGCGGGATGGAAGCGACGCTTGCGCTTTACACATCTGAGAGACTGAGCTTCACGTCGGCTGAAGTGGGATTGATTTTCACTTTCATAGGATCAGTGATCATGATCGTCCAATACATTGGCGGAAGCCTTGTAAACAAAGTAGGCGAAATAAGGCTTATCCGGCTAGGCTTGGCTCTTTCAGGCCTTGGTTTCTTCCTGCTCGTTTTTGCAAGCAACTGGATTTCTCTGCTCGTGCCAGTTGCAATATTCGTAACGGGCAATGCAATAGTCTTCCCTTCAGCAAACTCATTGCTGTCAAAGAAAGCAACGGGCGACAGGGGCGCTGTGCTCGGGCTTGCCACCTCGTTCCGTTCATTTGGCCAGTTTGTAGGGCCTCTGCTGGCTGGATTCCTGTACGGTATAAATCACAGCTATGCATTCCTGGGGCTTGCAGTAGTCATATTGGTCTATTTTGTGGTCTTCTCAATTATATCCATGAAGAAGTTGAAGTGAAAATAAGATTAAAAAGATAAGTATTTCAGTGATTTAATGCCTTTCAAAGAAACAATGAAAAGTTTGACTTACGGAACATTTCTAATTGGATCTTGCTTTAGTACCCCTCTTATGACTATTGGACTTTACATTGATTTTGGAAGGCTTGTTTATGATGATTGGAATAACCCAACGGAATATCGTAGAAGAGTAGAAGCAAGAGAGGTTAAGATTAGCGATTATCGTTTTACAAACATCGGTCTAGGCTTAGGAATGGGAACAGGTTTTGTTGTAGTATCTCGCGAGCTATTAAGAGAGAGGAAGAAAAATAAAGAATAAGTGGTACTTCTTTCCCTGCAAATTCTAGTAATTTAAAACTTACGGTTATGATAAAAACTATGTCAGACGACATAGAAGCAAGATATCAAGCAATTGTACGTGCTACTATGAGCTATGTTGGAGTTTTAAGACGAGATGCACATTTAATTCATGGTGAGCTATTGCAAAGATATAGCAGAGATCCCTTTCTCGGAACAGAACTTGGATTTATTCCTGAAGCCTATCGTGAAGACAGAGTTGCTACTGATTTTATCAGACTTCATGGCTGCGATGAAATAACAGGTTGGGAAACAGCAAGTCTTCTCGCCACAGAAGTTGGAGTTCTCCAGCATGCAGAAGATCCGCAAGGCAAATGGTTCCGTGTCAGTCGAGAAGTGCCGGAAAGAATGTTAACCCATGAACTAACAATAAGTTGCACAAATTCTGGTACTTTTAAGAATATTTTAATATTTGGACCTGCATCTTATGATCCTCACAAATTCATAGCAACTTATACTTTTCCTCCTGGTCGAGAGAATAATGCTTGGCAAACTTATTATGCCGCAGAAATAATGCCAGGCGTTTCTGTGAGCATGGAAACGAGATAACTTAGTTAAGAATCAATTCTGAGAGTAAGCTATGCCTCTCCCGCCTGTTTGCTCACTGACTAGAAATCTCAAATGGGCTTTGCCTTCTTCTGTTTGTAACTCAGCATCAAATCGTACACCTGCAAAAGAGCCCAAGACATCATATTTCCATACTGTAGAAACAATGCCTTCGTAATCTCCACCTTTAACTTCCCTTTCGCCTTCTTTCCTAAGGTACATTCCTGTTGCATGATAGACTAGATCTTCTCTGCTTTCTTCAGAAATAGCCGTACTTGTAGTTAGAAAAGTAATTCCCCATCTAAAACCACGATTATTAACAGACATTTTTCTATCGTTGACAACTATTTATTTAAAGAAACAAAAAAGTCTGTGCATTTATGCGCAAATACCCCAGCCGCACTCTACGCAGGTGACGCAGCCTTCCTTGTGCTCGACAGCGCCCGTGCAACTAGGACACTCGGTTACCGTGTGCTTGTTTACTGCACCGCCTACTGGTACACGTATCATCGGCTTCTCTATCGCTTCGATAGGAATAGCCAATTCTTGTTCCTTCTTCTCTTCCTTTGCCAGATGCAGGACTTCCTTCACTCTTGAGCCGCTCCTGTAGACTGTCAATGACTTGCAGCCAAGCTGCCAGCCGAGGATGTACGCATCGCTCACGTCTTCTTTCGTAGCGTCGTTAGGGAAGTTGCATGTTTTTGATATGCTGTTGTCTATGTTCTTTTGGAACGCAGCCTGCATCCTTACATGGTCCTCGGGCCTGATGTCAAGCGCAACTACAAAGATTTTCTTCAGGTCTTCCGGGAGATCAAGGCCCTGTATGCTTCCATGCTCCTCTACCTGCTTCATAATCTCATCTGAATAAAGCCCGCGGTCTTTCAACGCTTTCTCGAGGTGCCGGTTCAGGTAGGAAAGCGACTGGCCACCCATTATGTTTGATTTCCTGTAGGCAAGGGCGAAATAAGGTTCTATTCCGCTTGCGCAGTCACATATCATGCTTATTGATCCAGTGGGTTGCACCGTTGTCAGCGCCGCGTTTCTCATCTTTACATCCTGCTGCCCATAGATGCTTTGCTTCCAGTTAGGAAAGCTGCCCTTCTCTTCTGCAAGCTCACTGGACATTTCATGCGCTGTGTCGTTAATGAATTTTACAACCTTCTCGGCTGTGTCGAAACCTTCTTGCGTGTCGTAGCCTATGCCCAATTGTATCAGCATATCAGCGAAACCCATCACGCCAAGGCCGATTCTTCTGTTACTTCTGAAGGTCTTGTTCACCTTTTCTACAGGAAAGTCTGTAAGGTCTATTACATTGTCAAGCATTCTTACTGAATGCCGCGTAACATACCTGAGTCTCTCCCAGTCTACCTGGCCATCTTTAACGAATTTGTCAAGGTTTATGGATCCGAGATTGCACACATCGCCGTCGTGGAGATATTGTTCACCGCAATTTGATACAACAAAGCCGTTTGCTACAAAAGAATGAGTTGCAGGCTCTGTTAGGTCGTAAACATCCTTCTTGCCTATGTATTCAACTGTCTTTACTGCATCCGAGAATTTGTCTTCTCTTAAATTCTTCTGTAAAATCTTTTCCATTTTTTCTTTGTGCTTGTTGCAGAGCAACCCTATCTGCTCGTTGAACCGCCGTATGCTTTTCCCATGTATATGTACTTCGAACAGAATGCCGTCTGTTTCGTAAGTTCTCTTGTCTCCTTTCTTTGTTTCGTATGTGAATTGTTTTCTTGGGGCTCTGCTCCTGTCGTATATTTTAGATTTAATCCCGAAATTCAGAAGCAGCAGTTGGACTTGTTTTGCCAGTTTTATGGATTTTGTTGTGAGCCTGACATAGTAATTGCCCTTTTTCTCATCAAGCATCACTGTGCCATCTGATGAAAACAGTCCTTGTAAAAACCCGGAAACAGCTTCTTTAGGCGCTGTAAAAATAGTTTCAGGCACTTCTTTCTCGCCTGCCTTTGCCGTTGTTATGCCTATTTTTTTCAGATACTCAACAAAATATTTTGAGCCATAATTAAGATGGTATGTATTTCTCTGTCTTTCAATCTCATTTTTCTCAGAGCCGTAGATTTTATTTCCTATCGTCTTGATGTTTTCGAGTATTTCTTTATCGTGCTTTCCGAATGTCAGTCCGACCATCCATTCTTTTTTCTTGTCTCGTATCCATCCATCTCCAACAAGCCAGCCTAAAAATTGTCCCAATTCTCGGCTCCATTCGCTGGGGAAGTTATATCTGTAGGTTCTTCCGTTTTCTCCGATAAATTCATTCTGCACATCGAAAGGAAGGTTTTGGTTTACGCTAAATCTGCCTTCTCCCGACTGAATGAGAATTTCTTTATCTTCCAGTTTCTCTACTTCAATCCAGCCTTCTGTTGTCATGATCTTATGGTCTGCTGTAGCCTCAATTTCATATCCAGACTCTGTTTCTATGCGCCATACGTCCTTGTACCCTGATTTCCACGCCGCCGAGATGCTGTTAAGCTGCGTGCCTTTTGTGTCTTTGTATATCAGCATCTTTCCCTCTTCTGTTTGTAGTTCAATAGGTATCTTGTTGTCACAAACTACAGATATCCCGCCTTTCTGATATTTTCCAGCCAAGGTTTCCATTCGCATAAGACCGTTCTCTGTGCTCACAAGAGAATCGCCTGTCACGCAGGGGTTGCAAGCCTCTATAGGTCCAAGCTGTGGCAGAGGGTTTGTCTTGTTCACATTGTCTATAAAGATTACTCCAGGCTCCCCGTTGTTCCATGCAGCACCTATTATCTCTTCCATTATTTCCCTTGCTGTCATGGTCTCTTCTTTTATGTCAAGCACTGTTCCGTATTCGTCTCTAATGATCCTTCGTGGCTTCATCTCCATTCCGCGCCATTCGCACATCCAGGGCGAAGGCGCATTGTTGACGACTTTCTCCATGAAGCCGTCTGTAAGCGCGACTGAGATGTTGAAATTCCTTATGTCTCCTTCACGTGCCTTGCAATGAATGAACTCCAGTACGTCGGGGTGCGTGACTTTCATGACAGCCATGTTTGCTCCATGCCTGCCCTGCTGTTTGATGACCCCGAAGGATGCATCATAAACGCGCAGGAAAGATACAGGACCTGATGCTACCCCGCGCGAGCGTA
The DNA here is from genome assembly GCA_018304565.1 of Candidatus Aenigmatarchaeota archaeon. Taxonomy (GTDB): domain Archaea; phylum Aenigmatarchaeota; class Aenigmatarchaeia; order GW2011-AR5; family GW2011-AR5; genus JACPDL01. The sequence goes on along the minus strand of JAGVVX010000020.1, from coordinate 3,940 downwards.
CAGCGCGCCTGCCAGCTGGCCTAAGCAAATGGAATGGGAATCCAAGGCCAGAGCCAGCTTGTTGCAGCAAGCATGCTTCCTTGAGTGTCTCAAAAATGTCGTCCATGCTGTCTTCCATGTGCAGCACTATGCAATTGGAAACAAGCCTGGTAGGTGCTCCTGCATTTGTGAGTGTCCTTCCTGCTGGAAGGAATTCCAGGCTGCTCATGACTTCCCTGAATTCCTGCTGAAGCTTAGAAATCTTTTTCTGGCTGGCGCCATATTTCTTCTCGACGTTGGCCAAAGCCCTTGCTACGCGCTCAAACATCTCTTCAGGCGATTCAAGCACGTTGCCATCATTGTCTTGTATAAGGTATCGTCCTGCAAGAACACGCAATGCATTCAAACTAAGATCCTTGTACATTCTTGTGAAGCGGCCGCCGAGTATCCTCTTGGCTTCGTCCCTGATCTTCATCCTTTCCTGCCTGTAAATTATATAGTGCTTTGCTGTCAAGGCGTGGCCGTTATCGATGAGTATCTTTTCAACAACGTCCTGGACTTCCTCGACAGTAGGAATATAATTGCGCTGCTTTGATGCCCTGTTCTCAAGAATCTTGATAACCTTTTCAGCCAGTTCTTCCGCGAGTTTAATGTCTTTGCCTCCAACAGACTGAGCCGCCGAGAATATGGCCCCAACTATCTTTCTCTTGTTAAAGGCCACCATTTTTCCGTCTCTTTTCATTATCTCCTTTGTCTTCATGCCGTCCACCCCTCATATTTTATTGCAATGAATGCAGTCTAATACTGCGATCTTCAGGTCGCAGATATTTATCGTTTACTTTTTTGTTTCTAGTTTCCAGCATTATTAATGCAGAAATATTTTCAAAAAGCGCAGCTTTTTGGAATTCTTGAAATCCAAAGGATTTCGGAATCTCAGAGAAACGAAGTTTCCCTGAAGATCTCGGAGAAGCTTCGCTTCTCCCAAGATAAATGGTCAGCTGACCCTCTTCAGCAGCCTCACTTCTTTTTCAAAGGCTGATATGTCGCCGAACGCCCTGTAAACTGACGCAAAACGAATGTATGCGACCTTGTCGACGTGCTTGAGTTTCTCCATTAGAATCTCGCCTACTGTCTGGCTTTGGATCTCTGCGCCATAGCCGCGTAGTTCAGCTTCTACGTCGTTAATTGTCTTCTCGATTGTTTCCTGGCTGACAGGCCTTTTCTCGCATGCTTTCAGCACGCCGCTGAGAAGCTTCTGCCTGTCGAATCTTTCCCTTCTGCCATCTTTCTTGATGATTATGATATTGACTTCAGGCCTCTCGTATGTTGTGAATCTCTTGATGCATGAAAGGCACTGCCTCCTTCGGCGCGTTGTCTCCTCGCTGTCACGCTTGTCAGTGACTTTCGTCTCTTTGTACCCGCAGAAGGCGCATTTCATGAGGAACACCAATTCGTGTTATATTGTGGCTGCGCGCGTGCGTAGCACAACATATTGTAGCTTTAGAGCCCCATATAAAAAGGCTTGCTGTAATGCAAAGTAGTCTTCAGAAAGGTGAAATCACTGGAAGGAAGTTATAGCGATTTTTGCAAATCAGCGGTAACTATATATATCAGGCAGCGACAAAGACAAAATAGAATTTTTGATGAGGTGAAATCCATGCCTGTAAAGAAAAAACACAAGCACAGCACTAAGAAAAACATATGCGAGTACTGCTAATCCTTTCTCATTTTAGATTCATTGACAACACACGACTTTAGTCGTGTGATGAAATACAATGAATCTGAAAGAAATCCACAAAAGAAACCATCGACTTTAGTCGATGGTAACATACGGGATTTCATTTTTCTTTTTTCATCTCATTCCTCTGCCCATGCTGAGATGAAATTATCGACAAGCCTGTCAAGGAAGCTTTCCTTGTGCGCAAGCAGGCATTTTATTATCATCTTCCTGCACTCGCTGTTCTTTATCGAATAGAAGCGGAAACGCCCCTTCTTGTTGTGCTTTATTATGCCCTTTTCCATCAGGTACTTCAGGCTCCAAGACAGGCTTGAGGGCGAGTACCCGAGGTCAGAAGCGATCTTCAGCGCATTGGTCTTGTTATTCTCCATGAGATATATTATTATGTGCCTGAAAGGCTTGTGACGCAGTATGTCAAGCAGTTCTTTCTCGCTTTGCTCATAAGCCGTGTCGCTTACATAATAACGCAAGAAGCGGCCAGTTCTCTCTGCCCTCAGCAATCCTTGCTTGACCAGGAAGTGCAGGTGATAATCGGCAGAGCCTGTAGCGACACCTACTCGCCTCTGGACTTCCCTGAAGTGAATGCCAGGCGAGCCTTTTACACAGTCGTATATCTTTCTTCTGATGTCAAGCTCAAGAAAATCTGATACAATCGTCAATCACCTGCGGTATATGTACATAAGCATCATGAATGAGAGCAGTATAAGGAACTCCAGCCCTCTTTCTGCGTGTCCAATGAAAACCGTCTCTCTTGGGAAGAAATTATCAATGAGGAAAAGAAACTCCTTCAGAGCGAAGAAGAAGAATGCGAGCGAGATTATGAATATCCTTATGTCTTTCTTCCGCTTGAATGCGATGAGTGAAATGCCCAGAAGGGCGAAGGATGCCACTGTTGTCCCAAGTATAAGCAGGTCCAGGGTTGTGATGATGTTATCCTTGCCGCCTATCTGGAACTCCAGTCCATGGAAGCCGAACTGCTGCAAGACGACGATGTAAAACACAAGCGCTACTATAAAGAACGCGTAAATTCCAGCTACCGCATAATAAGAAGACGCTTTAGGTTCCTTCTGCTTCATCCGCCGCCATGCCTCCAGTAATAACACTTCCCTGAAAAGATTAAAAAGACTTCTGGCGTGATTCCAGCCACCTATTTCCTTTCTCGAAATCCTTGTCCCTTTCATCGTTCGCAATATCTTTTGTTTTTTCCTCAACAATCCTTATCCTCAGAGACATTGAAAACTGCTGTCTTTAGACAGCAGATGAAACACAATGTCTCTGGGATCACATCTTCTCACAAACCACCGACTTTAGTCGGTGGTATATTAAGAAGATATGATGATATTCTTCAATTCCTCAATCTTCTGCCTTACATCGCTGTCGTCTGTGTCCAGTTCAAAGACGATTCTCATGTTATCAGCTCCTTACTCATGATATGCTCTGATATAACCACCATCTAAAGATGGTGGTTTCTTTGAGCATGTCATCCAGAAAGCATTGTATTTTATCTACCGTCTGAAGACGATAGTTTTCAATGCTTTCTCGGATAAGGAAGAGGTTCATATGCAGAAAGCAAAGTTCTCGAAAAGCAAAGCTTTTCGGAATTCTCGAAATCCAAAGGATTTCGGAATCTCAGAGAAACTTGGTTTCTCTGAAGATCTCCGAGAAGTTTCACTTCTCGGCAGACTCTCTGAGATGCCAAAGAACATGAGGTTCTTTGAGCATGAAGGAGAAACTACGTTTCTCCTTATTTCCTGAACTGGTAGCCGCACAGGTTGCAGAAGATTACGCTGTGCGATTTCACTATCTTTCCCCTGAAACCATCGCCGCAGTAATGCTTCTTGAAATAATTCTTCATGCCCAAACCACCCCGTTTCATTGCAAGACAAGACTAATCTGCTTTTCTGTCAGCTGCAGCAAAATGAAGCCTGCATAATGCTATCGTGATGCCGCTCAGACTTGCGAGAAAAGTCGCATCTTTTTTGCATGCAATACAGTTCATCAAAACCACTGGTTAACTATATGCAGCGCGTTTAATAGTGGTTTTGGTACAAAACTGGAAAACTAGTACAAAAATTGAAACTTCGCATTCCACTGTTTGCTGCAAACAAGCTTTGCTTGTTTGAACTCTCAGAGAGCTTCGCTCTCTGCAGATTAAACAGTGGTTCAGGGAATGCGAATTGTTGCAAAGCTTTGGGCTTTGCGACACAGGTAAACCTTTGGTTT
>JAGVVX010000003.1 GCA_018304565.1 Candidatus Aenigmatarchaeota archaeon | reverse complement strand
CATGCTTTTGTTATCGGATGCTTGTCTTGGCTTTTTTGCTGTTCCCTGCAAATAACTGCACTTAAAAATTATCTGTCTTTCCCGGTTTTCCCAAAGCTAACAGGAATTCTTTGTTCTTTTTTATTACTTCTTCCGTAGCTTCAACCCAGGAAAATTTCTTTTTAATTTAATCACCTAATAACTTCCTCTAATGTTCGGCTACCTTGCCTTACTTCAATTAAAAATTTTGCGCCTTCCTTTCTTTTTAAAGATGAAAGCCGTAGCAGATAGTCAATGAAATCTGTCATAGGTCTTCCATCAGGCAAATTGCAGGGTCCTACTTATGAATTTCTTTCAGAAAGGGGAATTAAGCTGCCAAATTACAGCCCTGAGCTTGGAATTAGAAATTACAGAATAGAAACAGCTGATGCTGTTTTTGTTATAGACACGTCCAGGGATCTTCCAAAGAGAGTTGCGACCGGAGATATCGATGCTGCAATTGCAGGCGAAAGCGAGATCCAAGAATTTTTAGGAGAAAGGGAAACTGCCAGAATCAATGGGGTTAGAAGCATTTTCTACGAAGCTTCTGAAGCATTTTATGTAAGACCACTGCCTCCTTACCTGACATGGAAGCTCGTAGTGCTTGTCAGGGAAGATGCAAGGGACAGGACATTTCATGACATGTTAAAAAGGCTGAATGCCAGGGACATGAGAACGCCGCTAATTTCCTGGACAGAATATCCTTATTCAGAAAGAAGGCTGCTGCAGGAGCTTATTCCTGACATGACTGTTGGAATGTATCCTTACTCCGACGGGGATGTAGTTATCATGGCGTCATCTGGGGCCACAGAATCGAAACTAAGAGCCGGCGACTCTAGTTTCGGCCTGGAAGTTGTTTCGTCCGGCAAGACAGCAGAGATCAACAGGCTAAGGCCATTCTCTGAAACGGAAAAAACCTACAGGTCTGTCGTGATGCAAGGTATAGGAACAAACAACGGTTTTGTGAAAGAGCTTGTCAAGCAGCTGGAAGAATGATTACACAACCACGCCTAAAATGCTGCCGATTCCGTAGCCTACCAGCGCAGCAGCCATGCCTATTGCTGTGAGTTCAATGCCGCTTTTTATCCAGTTCCCTACTGTGATTTTAGCCTTGACAGCACCAACCAAGAAAAGGAAGAGCACGGATACAATGATTGAAGCTGTTATGCCTTGTCCTATATCGAAGAGAGCAAAAGGTATGAGAGGTATGAGTGAGCCTAAGATTGCAGCAAAACCGACAATTGCTGCGCTCTTCAGGGGGTTTCCTCTCTGTTCCTTGTAAAGATGAAGTTCTTCGGCCATCATGGTTTTCAGCCAGACTTTATCGTTTGACGTTATCTTGTTTACAACAGCGTTCAGCAAATTTCCACGGAATCCTTTCTTGTAATAAATATCATGGATCTCCTTCTTCTCTTCGTCCGGCATCTCCCTCATTTCCCTTTTTTCCCTCTCAACCTCGCTTTTGTAGAAGTCTTCCTCTGCTTTTGTGGAGGTGTAAGCCACCGCCGCCATTGAAATGGATTCGCCGAACGTTGCTACAAGGCCTGCAATAAGCACGATTCTTATGTCATTCGTGGCTGTAGCGACCCCAAGTATTATTGCCAGAACAGTATTATTGCCAGAACATTGACAAGCCCGTCCTGCCCGCCTAGAATAAAATCCCTCAGGTATGAACCCCTTGAAATTTTGTGCGTCTCTCCAGCTACCATAGATAAATCTCGCAGTTGCAGCAATTTAAAACTTCTTGCGGACTACTTCACATTACTCAAATTTTTTATCGCCAGAGCAGCGATTGCGCCGAATAAAAAGCCGCCAATGTGCGCCCAGAAGGCGATGCCTGACCCGACGCCGCCCAGCAGGCTTGCAGCCCCGAAGATGAACTGCAGCACGAACCAGAAACCTATCATTACATAAGCCGGGACGGTGCCGGCATAAAAGTATGACGCTACATGAACGCGCACGTGCGGGAACATCACAAGATACGCCCCAAGCACCCCTGAGATTGCTCCGCTTGCGCCAATGGCAGGCACAGTAGAGCCGGCGTTTGTCAGGAAATGCAACGCAGTCGCTGCTGCGCCGCTTGCCAAGTAGAACACGATAAACTTCATTTTTCCGAGCCTGTCTTCTACATTGTCGCCGAATATGAAAAGAAACCACATATTGCCAAACAGGTGGTCCAGCCCGCCGTGCAGAAACATGGACGTGAAAACTGTAAGTAGCGCGGGGATTGCAGGCGTGAACCCGTATGTATTTATGATATTCTCGAAGTCCGTGAGGCTCCAGACAAAGATTATGACATTCATTGCTATGAGCACATATGTCACGTGCGCTATGTTCTTTGCGACGTTCTCGTCTTTATACGGAAACAACTGGCCTTTCATACTCAGGATACCATCTATCTTTATGGTGGAAGAAACCATTAAACCACCGGTATTACAAGTGGTTTCCTGATATCACAACCATCGTTTGAAAACGATGGTTGTTGATGTGCATCACGCATTCTGAAAATTACAGGATGACGCCCTTGGTGATATTCCTGAAGCCCAAGAAGCACTTCAGCACCAGCAGGCTCCGGGGAAAACATCGCATTTGCGATATGAACTGAATTGTCAGACTCCCTTAAGAACGGTTTTCCACCCTCGAAATCCAAACTATCTGGCAGACCATCAACAAATCTATGAAATGCATCAACATACTGGAAGCACAAATCCATTTCAGGTGGAAAATTGCCCTGCATATAACTGATGCTAATTCCTGTTTCAAATATCGCTTTCTTTGCTTCAGGTAGAATGGTTCTATATGCGGGATCTTCTAGAATCTTTCCATCATCAATCAAAAAATTAAGGTACATGCCGGCTCGGGATAAAGGGCCTCTCAAGCATTCAAACTGGTGTTCACGGGCTGCTTGACTGCCTTGTCGGGAGAGTTCATCATAGTATCTTTTGACATCGGTGTGGTCGAACCTGACAGGCACCCTCATGGTTTTTTAGTCATTTGAAATTTTAAATACTGGAATATACAATGAAGCATAAATATCTTCGGCCTAAAGGCCGAAGTATTTCTTGCATGAATTTAGAAGTTAGATAAGCGGTCTGAAGATCGTAGTATTAAACTAAATTCATAGCAATAAAAATGAGGTGATAAGATGGCACATGTTGTTGTTTCACAGGTTAAGGAAACAGTAAAGAAGCATGAGATGAATTGCGGAGGCGATTTCTGCGAAGCTCTTGATAAAAAGATAGAGCAGATGATTGCCGATGCTGTTGCACGCGCAAAAAGCAACGACCGCAAGACTGTAAGATCAGGAGACGTTTAGCTGCTGTTTCTTCTGTTCTGGCTCCTGTTTGCTTGATTTTGTTTTGTCAATATTTCTCCAAAGGACTGGCGCCTGCATTGCAGAGCTTGCAGAATCAATAAGAATAAAAATAATTAGAAAAAGATCCGATAAAAAAATGAAATCCTCTTCGTTATCTTTGACTAATTCAAGAGAGCATGACTCTCCTGAATTTCTCGAAGGATTTTAATTAAGATCCTTCGCAAAATGTGCTGGCTTTCTGAAGAAGTCAAAAATAAAACTTACTTTCCAGCTATCTTATGCTTTTTAATATATACCCAAAGTTTTTTTGTCATTTCGCTCGGTGGCAGATCCTCTTTTCCAAAGACTTCTTCCATGCTTTGATCGCAGCCTTTGAAGCAGATCTTGTATCCGCCGAAAGCTTTTTTTGCCATTCTTGAAACCTCCATTATTTGTGACTGCTAATAACTATCGTAAAAATAGCTTTTTAAACCATTTCTTTAAGCGATATTGCATATTTGCTATAATAACTAGCTATAGAACCAGCCTCAAGTCCTATCTTCTTGGCGGTGAACCCTGGCAGTTCTTGGCGTAATTATGAGCCATTCCTCGCCGACGCCGGCTATGTCTCCGTTCAACGAAGTGACAGCCGTCTTGATTCTGTTGACAGACTGCTTGAGTTCGTCCATGTTTGTGTCTTTCAGGTCCTTTATTTTTGCTATAACAATGTTGTTTGATTTTATCTGCCTTATTATGCGATCGCAAGAGGCATAAGAATCAATCTTGTCAACTATTATCGTTGACTGGTGGCCTGCAAATGCGGGCTCAGGCACTTCACCCATTTCGTCAGGCTCAAGCTCTTTTTTTTCCTGTTCTTTCTTGCCGAAAAGTCTTTCCATCAAACCCATTTTCTCATCTCCGCTATTTTCACTTAAAATCAAGCATCTGAAATTCTTAAAGCTATGGCATAGGTCAGGCTTAAATATCGGCAGGCAATAATAAACTAGCTGGCAATTTATACCTGAACATACCACCTATCTTTTAGGTGGTGGTATTTAGTGGTATGTTAGGTGTAAAAAACACTATGTAGATTAAGTGGCATCTTTTATAAATTCCAAGATGCCACTGGCTTAGTCAGTGGTTTTTCACATGGCAATAATAGTTAGAGAACGGTTGATGGGCAGGCCCAAGTGCATCATGTGCAGCGGCGACCTCGACAAAGCGACGCTTGGCAGCATATGCAACGCCTGCAAGGACAAGATGCACAAGTGATGAAATGGCCGGCAACAAGGAAATGAGAACAATGGGAGTAACAGGATTGTTACTGGGCGGCGTTTTCATATACGGTGGAGGCGGCGACTCCTTGAATTTCTTGAATGGTGTGGGTGCCGGATTAAGTGCTATGGGCTGTTCAGCGTTTTTATTACCCGAGATTGACAGGCTTGGGTATTACATATACCGGGAATCCAGAAAAAACTACCCGCGTTAGTGCCGGCATTTCATTCTTTTCTCGTCTTCATCCTTCTCTGTATCTTCTCTTTAAGTTTTGCAAGCTCATAGGGATAGTGGAATGTATATTCAACTGCATGTGTAAATCCTCTTGCCGGCTCTACAGCAACTGCTCGCCAGAAAACATAGCGCAAAGGCACGATTTCATGTTCCCTGGAATCCGGTTCTTTCACGCCTGCTAGGAAAACAAGCGATACTGCCCTCATCATGAAGGATATCAGAAAGATAATCTGGATGCCATAGAATCCCAGGAAGACAGCAGTTTCAAAATGCTGTACAATATACGCCCCCAACAACGCGCCGCCTACAACAGCAACGCCCCTGAGAAAACGGTGGTTTGCTATATATTGCGGCCTTTTTTCTGATGGCACGGCAGCAATAAGGAAATTGAATGATACAAGATCAAAACCTGCCCAGGCGAATGCTGAGAATGCGTTAGCCAGCAGGATATGTGCAGGCGCTGTGACAAAAAACCAGAAAAAAGGGATTAAACAGACCATTGCAGCCGTGAAAAATATTATGACGCGTTCCCCGTAACGGTCGTTCAGCTTGCCCCAGTATGGCTGGCATATGATTGAAACAAGGGCTTCAAAAGCGATCAGCAGCCCGAAGATCTCGTATGTGATTCCAAGGTCTTTCAGCATGTAAACAGTGAAAAATGGCGCTGCAATGTGAACTGCAAAATTCATTGCCATGATGAACAGTGTAAATAGTGCAAAATTCTTGTTGATGCGAAGGCTTGTCACAAGTTCTTTTCTGTTGAAAGTTACGCTGTGTTTGTAGTGGAATACGGTTCTCAGCGGCGGTTCATACATCTTCACGAAGAATATTATGCCAAAGAGGCCAATCGCTGTGGATATTGCGAATATGAGCGAAAACCCCAATAACGAAAGAAAGCTTCCAGCCACAAGCGTGGCAAGAAGGCCGCTGAACCCTGCTATCATGTTCCTTCTTCCAAGATAACGGCCGCGGATATTCTCAGGCACGATATCACCCATCAGGCTTGTCCACGCAGGACCATTGAGGGACGCAAGGAAAGTTATGATTCCAGTGAGAAGTATCAGGATCTGAACTGAATTCTGAAGAAAAATAAACGGCAGGAGAATTACAGGAATCCAGAAGGCTCTTGATGAGATCCATGACAACAGCCATATGGCTTTCCGGCTCGTGTATTGCGTCAGCAAAGCCCCCGGTATCTGGGCGGTTGTCTCGGCCAGGTTTTTCACGGAAGCAAGCAGACCTATTTCAGGGCTTGTGGCTCCAAGTGAAAGTGCAAAAGGCGTCAGGTAGCTGTTTGCAACAGAGTTAGAAACAGAAGTTATTGCCCCTTCTGCGGTGGAATATTGCAATGTCTTCTTGATTCTTTTATCTTCTTGCTGGTTTCTTGGTTTCGTCCTCAGATAGCCTTCTACAAGAACCTCTCTTTCCTGTTTTGAGATTTTTCGCATAAAGGCACCAAGGCTGTCAGATACAGGCTTTCTGCAATTCTCGAAATCCAAAGGATTTCGGAATCTCAGAGAAACTTCGTTTCTCTGAAATATTCCATTAAAAAACAAACTATTTCCATGCGGACAAACGTTTAAAACCATTTTAGCCCATATTTACTTATGGCAAAAGCCAACTTACTTGTAACGTATGATCCAACACACCCGGGCAAAGCAAAAGATGAAGTAAAAGCACTCCTCGGGGAAACTGGCGAGGATCCGGAATTTCTCCAGTCAGATATTGAAGGAATTTTTCTTATTCGCATAGAGGAACCAAAGAAGACCGTAAAAAAGCTGGTTGAAATATGCAGCGGTGAGCCGGACAAATTTGGCTATACATTCAGGTGGATTCCTGTTGACAAGTGGTCTTCTTCAGACATTGGCGATATGTCAGCCGAAATCAGGAACCTTGAAGATAAGATTGATGACAATGAGAAATGGAAGCTCGACCTGACAAAAAGAAAATACGACAAATACTCGACTACGGACTTGATCATGAGCCTGACAGAGAACATAGGCAAGCCGAACGTGGACCTGAAGAAACCTGACAAAATAGTAAAGGTTGATATCATCGGCGAGCAGGCAGCTATATCGCTCCTTAATGCAGGCGAATATTTAGACGTCCAGAAAATGAAATCCCATTTATAACCACTGACTAATTCGAGGAAAGCTTCGCTTTCCTGAATTTCTTTCAGATTCATTGCGTTTCATCTGCTGTGTAATCCTAAATCAAACAAAGTTTGATTTGGATTTCTCAAAGGACTTTGAAGAAATCCTTTGCAGAAAAGACAGCAGTTTTCAATGAATCTGAAATCAAGAAATAGCCGGGCGGTTCCTTAGAATATCTATACGCGGTTCTTTATCCATGCCACGTCTCCCCGGAGATCGTCCACGCGTTTTTCTTCATGAGCCATGCAATCAATCCCTTCCTTGCCCTTCTGCTCGGCATGCATGTACATGGCAATCCTGCTGCCGGCTTCGGTGTCATCAATCTGGGCGTTCCACCTGAGACGTATTTCGCGGCCAGTCGTGTACATTTCCCTGAGAAGATGCGTGCATCCGGTAGCGGGATTTCGTGAAATGTAGTCGGATACCAGGCCGATAGTTCTGGAATCCTGCTTGGGCATCACGACAAACCATCTGGACTTGATTTTTTTAATGTCCGACTCCAGCTCATTGAATTTTTGCCAGTAAGACATCACAAGCTTCTCGGTTCCCTCATAGAGCACCCCGAGGGCATGCTTGTGTGCCGCCAGTTCTGCGTAGTAGTCGCGCGTTTCCTGGGCGGCGGGCGCGAAAGGAAGCAACGCCAATGCTGCGGCCGCCATATACCTCCCGAATCTCATGACTTTATTGGATCATCATATCTTCTTTAATACCAGCACCTAAAGGTGATTGGTTTGTTTGAAGATGTGATCCTGTCGACATTGCATTTCATATGCTGCCTAAAGGCAGCAGTTTCCAATGTCGACAGGATGATATTATTTAAGAATCTTCTTCGTTGTCCTGAAATGCATCTTTGCAATCGCAGATAATCCTTCTATTCCGTAGTTCTGAATTATATGTTTGGCTGCTTCTTCAACGTGTGTAGCACCTTTAGGCAAAACATATCCTATTTCCCTTGACAAAGCTCGCAATGTTTGCAAGAATTCAGCACGGGCAAGAACTGAGGCTGCTGCAACTGCAATATCGCTTTCAGCCTTTATCATCTGCAAAATCTTGACTTTCCTGCCTTTTTCCATCAAAGCGTCTTCTAGGAATTTTTCATCTCCGAATTTGTCGGTTATAATGAATTCGGGCTTTAATGGCGTTGAAAGCAGATTCTCTATTGATCTTGCAAACGCCCATGCCAAAATTGTATTGAGGTTATTAAATTTCTTATAAAGCGAGTTGTATTTTTCCGGGGAAATCTTTACAATGTCATATTTGCATATTTTCTTTATTTCTTTTGCAAGTTTCAAAGCAGTTGAATCGATAAGGAGTTTTGAATCCTTTACTTTCAATTCTTTTAATTTCTTTTCCATTGTATCATCCACGTATACTGCAGCCACGACAAGATAGCCGAAGTAATCGCCCTTGCCTGATTCGTCCACGCCTATATGTGACATATCATAACACCTATCAGAATTTTGTTGTTTGAACCTTATCAAGTTTTATATGCGATCTAGTTAAAAGTTAGATATGTTCCTGATTGACATTATTTTCGGCAAGAAAAAAATTTATCGGCTGCGGAAGAGCTACGACCGCACAAGGGAAAAAGCCGACAAGATCAGGGGCAGGGATTTCAGGCTGCCTGTGCTTCGCATGCTTGATCAGGCCGAACCAACGCTGGTGCTGCTGGAGGAGCACAAGATTTCCCGCTTCGAGAAGGCGCGAATGATAAAGTATGTCGAGGCAGGGATAAGGGAAGCAAAGAAGATGATGGACGAAGAAAAGGCCGTTAAAATCTAAGAATTCCACTGTATTTACACAGCGGTGTGGAATTCTTCCAAGATCGAAGAGTCTGCAACGCTGCAGCAATTGGCTGAAAACCTTTATATTAGTCCAGAGTCCTAATGATTATCTATGAAGTTGTCAATAGGCCGTTGTTCTGTCTGCAGTAAGATACGCCTAGTCGACAGGTCTTCCGAGAAGCAGGTTTGCTTCGCATGCAAGCAAAAGACGAAAGTTAAGCACAGGATTTCTGCCTGATTCTCGTATGATATTCTTGGCATGAGGGCAATAGAAAGCTTTTTAAATCTTATTGTTACCTATAAATAGTAACATTCAATTGTGTGATATTATGCCAGGAATTGCCCAAAAGATCGGCCTTGCAGGCGCCCTGATAGGCGCGCTGTTTGCTTCGGACATAGCCAAGCCAACCGATGCAGAAGCCAGAGGCGGATACGGCGGTTCTTTCTCATTTAGCGCCTGCATAGGCTGCGGCTTCCCCGGATTTTATGCTCCTTTTGTTCCTATAAGATACGTCCAGCCTGCTGTCGTTAGTGTTCCATATTATGTTCCTACTTATCCGGCTGTAGGTGCTTATGTTGTTGGTTCTCCTGCGTATGTAGCTGGCCAGCCTGGCACTGCCAGCGCTTCTGCAGCAGCAAGCGCAACTTCTCAAGCTGATCTGGACAGACTAGAAAGAATCAGGAAAGAAGCCCGCGACGAAGGAAAAGAAGTCGGAAGGCTTCAGACAACTGTAGAATACCAAGGAAAGCAAATAGAAGAGCTTAAACAGCAGCTTGCAAGAACTCCTGCGCAAGCACCTGTGCAGCCACCAGTTCAAACACCTACACCGGCTCCTGCTCAACCATCAGCACCTCCAACTTATACTTTACCAAGGGCAAACAGGGCAGGAGAAATACAAGGGCAAGACTGGGCTTATGCTGAAGCGGCCGGTAACCTTCTAATAAGGGTTCTAGGCCCGGGAACAATGCATGGCCAAAGATTTGCCACACGAGACAGGAAAGAAACAACTTGTTTTTATGATGCAATCCGCCGGGAACAAAGACCAATATCTGATCCTAAAGCGCCTGTAAAATGGAAATATTGGGCAGTGGTTGTTGGAAAAGAAACCAAAGAATGTGAATCTAAAAGAAAAGTTGTCTTAGAAAAAAACCCGGCGCTTGATGTAGCTGTATTTGAATTCAATCTTGCTGATATTAATGTTGGCGATTATCAGACTGCCAGAAAAGCCACAGAGGCTTGGGTAGATAATAACAAAATCCCAAGAATGGATGAAGCTAAAGCGCCTCTTTTAGCCAGATGACAGCTAATCATACTTCTCGACGTGAATTCTTGTTTTCGGGAAGCCTTTCTGCATCATTATTTCCTTGGCGTGGTCTACCATCTTTGGCGGGCCGCAAATGTACGTGTCCTCCAGCTCTTTGCCGCCTGTGAAGTCAAATCCTTCCAGGAGTTTCTGCACATAGCCCGGATTCGGCCCTTCTCTTGATGCTATCGTCAGCATGCCAAGGTTCTCCATGTTTGCAGCAAGTTCCTTCAGTTCCTCAGAATAATAGTGCTGGTTGCCGTTCCTGTACCCGTAAAAGAGCCTCAGGGGAATTTTCGCCTGGCTGAGCGCAAGGTCTCTTATCATGCCCATGATGGGTGCTATGCCTGTACCTGCTGCTATCAGGTTTATCGCTTCCGGATTTTCACGAAGCACGAAGCCGCCATAAGGGCCTTTCACATTCATTTTTCCCTCTACCCGCACATTCTCGTTCATGAAATGCGTGAAGCTGGGAGGCTCCTTGATTGAGATGCAGAGTTCTATATCGTCCTGCAGGGGTGATGAACAGATTGAATATGCGCGCCACAGCTGCTTGTTTCTGTTTTCTCCGGGCTCATAGCCGTGCATTGTGATCATGGCAAACTGCCCGGCTTTGAAAGAAAAATATTCCGGCTTCTCAAGCCTTATTATCCGGGCAATTATCCGTCCATCCTGAACAAAGTTTTCAATATCCAGGACTTCCGACTCGAATTCCCATATTTGCAGCACGCGAAAATCACCAACATTTTCAAAAACCAGAGGGTTTTGAATATACAGAAAGCTTTGCTTTCTGAATGAAATCCCTTATGCAACCACCACATTCATGTGGTGGTTTCTTTGAGGATTTCTTTCGCTATCGTGTTCATCTACTGGTTGAAACCAGTAGTTTTTACGATAACAAAATAAGACACATTCATTGCAGGATTTAAAAGAAGGGTTCTTCAACGGATTTCTCCCTGTACTGGCTGATTATCCTTTTTGCCTCTTCAATTTCCGCTTCTTCGCCTTCAAGCTGCTTTATCCTTTCTTCGGCAGGCATCGCGCTCGCCCACATCTTTTCATAGAACATCTTCATTGCAGATACAAAGTCCTTGGCCTGTGAAAAGATGCAGAATTTTTCATTGAGAAGCTCCTCCTCTACCTGACGGAGAAGGCAAAATTTATTGTCAATGATTCTGACCCGCCTTATAGGTGAAGACTCTATATGGCGCACTTCAGCAAATTCCATAATATGTTTTACAAATTCCATATTGCTTTTTGTTATCGGATAAATGTACCGCAGCTTTACGCCGTCTCTTGCGCGGTCCATGTCTGTATCAAGCGTGCCGAATTTTATCGCGCGTTCGGGGCTCCATTCTGTAGAAAGGTTGCATATCTCTTTTTCTGCCTTGCTGGACAGTTCTTTTGTAATTTCGTATATCGGCTTTTCGTCCCTGATGAACTTTACCTCTTCCACCGGCTTGCCTGTCTCGATTTCATGCACCCTCTCCTCCAGCGACTTGGCTTGCTCCCACATTTTCTCGAGAATGAAGCGGAAGGTCGTAGTCGCAGAGCGCTGGTTGGTAAGGACAGCCGTATCTTCCGGCGAATCCAGCGTTGTCGAGTCGTCTTCTATCTGTATCAGGAGCAGGCAAGAGTTGTCATGGCAGCTTAGCACTGCTTTTGGCTTTTCTATGTGCCTTATCTCCACGCCAATCTGTGTGAGATCCTCTGCAGCTCCAAGGTTTGATTTGTTGATCATCGACATGCATCTTATTCTTGCGCCTCTGCTGCTTACGTCATGAAGCGTTTCCTTCAGGTACTTCTGTATCCTTATAATGCCGTTTGCTGTCGTAATGACTATTACGTCTTTCTTCGTGCTTCTGTAAATATCGTGCAGCATTCTGTAGAAATTCTCCCTTCCATGTATCAGCTTCATTTCCTCAATTGGCTTGCCTGTTTCAAGCCACGCAATTCTTTCTTCTGCCGGCAGCGAAGAGTTCCACAGAATATTGGTGAAATTCTGGATCAGGGAAACGAAGCTCTTATCCGTGCTGTGGAGGGCTATAGGCCCGTCAGGCTGGAAAACAAACACTTCCTTGCCGTCAATGACAGCAATCTTGGCGGGCGGCATGTTTTCTATATGTTTCAAGTCAGCGAAACCCATCCATTCTTTTGCTTCAGATCTTGTTCCCGTTTCGATCTTTGTTATTATTCCAACATTCAATTTCTTGCCGGAATCTCTGAAGAGAAAACGGACCCTTCTCATCTCAGGCATTTCTAAGCATAGTGCAATGCTCTCGTGAGCGGACTGCAGAAGTTCAGCAAGCTTTTTGTAAATAATCTTCTTGCTTTTGTACACTGTAAATTCGCCGACTTCTTGCCTGTCATAACGAACATGTTTCAGCTGATTGGCAAGCTTCTCTCCTATTTTCTTGAGCTCGTCAACACGTCTCTCGGTAGATTCGAGAAGCAGCAGAAAAGCGGAATCAAACGGGACAGCCCTGAAACGCATGACTTTTTCCGGGAAGATCTCAACGAATCCTTTCATGTGCAGGCTCTCGAGGACAGCGTAAATCTTGTTTCTTGGTATTTTGCTTACTCTCGCAATCTCTGATGCCCTGCCTTCTTTCATTGAAGTCAGTGCAATATAGGCCTTGGATTCACTGCTTGAAAGCCCCAATTTCTCCAGCTCTTCTGTGAGGACCATAAACAAAGTTGTCTGGAAGATCTTTAAAGCCCACTAATCATATAAAATGTTCTCTTTCAAGTAACAAAAACATAAGTCATTCAATTTTCTTAGATGTAATCAAGCTAGAATTGAAATTTTGTACTTTTGTTACTACTATAGGTAACAGGCACCATTTCTTATTGCATCATGAGTTAATAAATAAGGGTGTATTCATGCTGAAAACACGTTTCTTGCCGCGATATCTTTTGCAGGCTAAAGAGTGCCCGAGGTGCACATCCCACAGAATATACTCATCTTCGGGTCAGTTTATTTGCTTATCTTGTTCGTTTATTGTGGCCATTCTCAGGCTGAAAAGAGTACCTAGACTGCTTCAGCATGCTTCGGCGTGTCCTTCGTGCGGGTCATTCAATTTCCATTCTGGGAGAGACCGGTTCCGTTGTATCGAATGCTCGCTTGTAATTCTTGGTGATTACTGATTCAAATCTTGCGAGAAGCTTCGCTTCTCGAGATCTTCGAAAAAACTTTGTTTTTTCGTGATTCCAAAAAGCTGCGCTTTTTGAAAAAATTGGGGTGATATCATGCAAATGGAGTGCTTTGAATGCGGGTCTCTTCAGATAGTAAAAGATAACATTTACTACTATTGCAGGATGTGTGGCACTGTACTGGCAGAGAGAATGTTAGTTTACTGAAACTGCAGAAACGGTCTATAGTCAGCAAAGAAAGTATATATCGATTCTTTCTTTGCATGACTATATGTGAAGCAAATAAATTATATCCTGTTTATTTATCTGGGATGAACATTGAAAACTGCTGTCTTTAGACAACAGATGAAATTCAATGTTCATCCAGATCCCATCTTCCCACAAACCACCGACTTCAGTCGGTGGTATATTTAGGAAGATGCGATTTGCTTCACTATAAATACAAGCCTGCATACATACTTTTTGATTTCAATGGCGAAAACCAGCAGGAAAAGGGTTGCAGTCTTGGCTGCGCTGTTTTTTATGGCGGGCATAATCATTGGGATGTACTTCTCCCCGCCTGTGCTGAAAGATTCCCCGCCTGTGCTGAAAGAAGCAGCCTTCACAAACAGGACTATTTCTGCCATCCTTCCAGAAGCAGGATACAGCCTGGCAAACGTGAGCATGGACGACAATACAGTAGTGCTCCAGTCAGGCTGCAATGTAATAACTTTCGAGATTACCGAAGACCAGGCATTATCCATCAGGTTTGGGCTTGAAAAGAACGTCTTCTCAAGGCCCTTGACGCATGACATAATGAAGGATGTTTTTGACCACTATAATATTGCAATAGAGTCCGTGGCTATTGACAGCTTTGAGGAAGACATATACAGGGCAAAGATTTACATGCGGCAGGCTGACAGGGTTCTTAACCTGGACGCAAGGCCCAGTGATGCTATAGCGCTGGCTGTCAGGCTTGGTATGAAGATCAAGATCAAAGACGAGATACTGGAAAGCAACGGAAAGGACACTTGTTAGGTGAGAACAATGCATAAGATGAAGGTAGGATTTGCTCAATTGGCAGTTTATACTATAGTGATCATGCTGGCAGGGATGGCTCTTGGAAGAATTACATTGACCGCAGAGAAGCCGGCATTCCAGCCGGGCAGGACGGTTTCAGTAGAAGAAAGCAACGTGGTTACGTTTTTGCCTGCTGTTGACGAGAACGGAGAAGGTGTCTTGGGCGTTCTCGAAACCACTGTAAAGCCGGGATCGGGTCTTGTGCTCGTAAACGTGAACAACCTGCTTGCGCAGTTTGATACACAGCTTTCAGGCCGCACGGCTGCACAGGCGGCTGCAAAATATGCTGGCATCGATCTCAGCAAATATGACATAATTTACAACATACGGGTTAATGCGACCGTGATTGAAGGGCCTTCAGCAGGCGCAGCCCTTGCTGTATCAATAATTGCAGCACTTGAGAACAAGACGCTGGACAGCGAAACCATGATAACCGGAACCATAAGCAGCGACGGGACAATAGGCAGGGTAGGTGCTATTGCACAAAAAGCCGCAATAGCAAAAGAAGAGGGCGCAAAGAAATTCTTAGTTCCTGAAGGCCAGGCAACAGACAAGCAGACAAAGAGGGAACGCCTGTGCTCAAACATAGGCTCTGTGCAGTACTGCGAGATAAAATACGTGCCGAAAACGCTTAACATAGGCGAAAGCATAGGCATAGAAGTCATTCAAGTCAGTAACGTTCAGGAGGCCCTGAAGCACTTCATTGAATAGCCCCTGGTTTTTTTATTATACTTATGCTATAAGCCGGTATTGATGCCTTCTTTCCGTTATTGAAATAAGGAGATCCGTCTATGTTGCTTTGAAGTGGAAAAATTATCTCATCACCTGCATGTATGCCTTCCGGGAATGAATCTGCAGAAACAAGGAAAACAGTGATTGAATACACGCCGTGGCCGGTTTTCACATCTATTGTACATCCTGAATGGCATTTTCCCTGGGCATCGGTATTGCTTGCTACTCTACCTTCCATATAACCGGGATGGGTGCATGCGCCGAGGGCTGCCATACCAAGCATTGTAGCAGCTATAGCCGACCTGCCGGACCTGTATGTTTTCATTCTATTCACTGAATAGTAATGATAGTATAAAAGGATTTAAGCTTCTCCATGAGGGCGGAGTTCAGTATTGAAATAATATCCCGCTCCTTGACGGAAGTCGCTTGAATCTCGTTGTAAAACCAGCTGTTGCCGGATTTCCGCTTGGCGTAGAATTTGCCCGTGACTTCTACAAACATGCCGTCTTTAAGCTTTGGCGGGCCGAACATGAAAACCTTTACATGGTTCCTGCCGTCGGTAATGTAGAAAATAGCGTATGCATTACCTGCCTGAGAAACCCTGCTTAGCGGGCTCTGCACCCTGCCTGTAATCATAACCTTCTGAAAGTTGCAGCCTTCATCCTTCAGTACGGCCTCTATAGATGAACAATCATGATCGTCTTTGGCTGCGAACGCGGGCTGGAGGAATAAGACAAGAAAGCATAAAACTGCCAATCTCATTGCTGTTAGTTTCTTTGCGGCAGTTAAAAAAGCCGACCGGTATGCTCCTTTTATTTTTTTGCGACTATTAGTTAGGCATGTTTAGCGGGATCAGAAAGATTTTTTCTTCCAGCGAACAGAACGAATTGAAGCTTGAAGAGGCAAGAGACTTCATTAAGATTAACATGGGAAAAGAAGTCTTGCTTGCCCGTGAGAATCTGAAAGCAGAACTAAAAAAGGCGCTGAAGGATTATGCAACCCTCAGGAAAATGTATGCTGACCTGAAATCCCAGGAAACCAAGGCGGACTATCCAAATTCCGTAAAATCAAAGCTCTGCAGCCGCGCAATGGAGATGCTGACTGTTCCTGAGCCTGAAATTGACCATGATAATATAGTGAATTTCATCAGGATGTCAGAGGAGAGGATAAGGGGCATCGGCACAATTGGCTACAAGGAGCTGATACATCTTTACTCATTCAAGGATGACATGCAAAAAATTTCCAATCAAACAAAGATTCTCATCAACTCGCTGAATTCGCTGGCAGAGGAACTGGACAAAAGCGTTGTCAGGCAAATCAGCATAACCGAGCAATGCATACTGAGAATTGAAAACAGCAAAAGGCTCCAGAGAGAGCTCGAATATTCTATTGAATCAAAAGAAGAATTAATAAAGGAGGAAAAAAAGCTGCTGGAAAGCAGCGTGAAAGCATTGAAGGAATTTGCTGCTATCGAAGAAGAGGTGGCTGATCTTTCCAGAGAAATACTGGATGCCGAGACCGAGATGAGGTTCCTGGACAGCAAGATAAGCGAGGAGTTCTCGGGCACAGAGAAGATATTCAAGAAGTACAGGCACATGAGCAAAGAGAAAGGCGTAATAAGCGAGTATATCAAGAACCCCACAAACGCATTTATTGACATAGACAAGGACCTGGAAATAAAGGATATATTGGACGCAATCTTTGCTGAAAGAAAGGAATTCGAAGACGACAAGAAATTTGAAAAAGCCATGCAACTAAGGCGCGGCATGGGACTCCTGACTTCTTTACGGGAACAGCATGCAACGCACCGGCAGAATAAAACGGAACTTCAAGAAAAGATGCTTAAGCTGTCTGCAGAAGCAAGCGACAAGAGATACAAACTGCAGGAGATTAATGATATAGAAAAAGAGATCATAGATATTGAAGATGAGATGTCTTCAAATGTCACAAAGATGAAGTCTCTTGAAGCATTAATAAAAAGAGATATCCAGAACTTAACAGTACTTTTGAAAGAAC
>JAGVVX010000004.1 GCA_018304565.1 Candidatus Aenigmatarchaeota archaeon | reverse complement strand
CCTTTTCTTGCTCAGAGAAGCAAAGCTTCTCTGGCATCCCAAAGAGCTCCGCTCTTTGGGGATTTAAAAAAAGAAAAGGCCCTTGGGTTCAAAAGAAAAATACATAAGATATTCTGTAGGACATATCTGTAGAATTATTCCTTAAATTCTTTCAAGATAACGCAACTCTTCTATCTTAAAGTCAGTCCATTGTTTCTGTGTTTCATTAAAAAAACGGTAAGGAAAAGTACTATCAGCAGTAGCACGATCAATGAAACCCCCCTGATAAATATCTCCATTTCTTGAGTCTCTGAATCTTCCATTTAAAACTTCTGCAACAAGTTCTTCAATTATATCCAAAGCAGTCATAAAAATCAATCAGTCAGTTCAATCTCGATGTTGATTTCAGTCGGTATCCTGATTCTTGTGATTTGTCGCAGGACGCGGTCGTTGGCGCCAACGTCGAGGATGCGCTTGTGGATGCGCATTTCCCACGTTTCCCAGTTTCCGCCTCCGCCGCCGCGGTGCATTCCATCGCCGCATGGTGTTTTCATCACAGGAACCCTGAGTTTCTTTGTCGGCAGAGGTATTGGGCCGCTCACAGCTGTGCCGAGCTTCTCGGCTATGTCTTTAATCTCATTGCAAAGGGCGTCCAATTGTTTTGGGTCCCTCCCGGTAAGCTTGATGCGCGCTGTGTTCATGTTCAAAATTCAACTCCGTTAAAATTTTGACATCTCAAACAACCTATGGTTGTTTGCAGATAACAAATCCCTTTCTTGCTCAGAGAAGCAAAGCTTCTCTGGCATCCCAAAGAGCTTTGCTCTTTGAGGATTTCAAAAAAGAAAGGTCTTTGTATTTCCCAAAGAAAACAAAGATCCTTTCTTCTATGATCAAGTAATAGATTGCAGAATAAGTATTAAAATGTTCTTCAGGCTCACGGGTTAAACCATATGGACAGGCAAAGGCTTCCCGGCTATTTCCATATGAAGTTCATTGAATCTCTCATAGGCATAACGATACCTTTCCCCATGTTTCCCGCGCAACAAACGCTCTATCTCCCCGCTTATCCGGTACGCGGGATATTCTTTTGCCGCATCCCTCAGAATCCCGACCGCTTCATCAACAAACCCTCTCCTTGCAAGCCTGCCTTCAAGTACGTAGTATGTTTGCAAAACGGATAAATCAGCCATAGGAATACTAGCCGCAGAAAGTTCTAAAATCTTCAGCCAGCCTGAAATTCCTGAGAAAAAACACTAAACAACAGTGTCGATGCAGACGCCTGCTGCTACTGTCTGGCCCATGTCGCGGATTGCAAACCTTGCAAGCTGTGGAATGTCAGACTGCTTTTCTATGATAACGGGCTTTGAAGGCTTCACCTTGATGACTGCTGCATCACCTGTTTTTATGTAGTCAGGATTTTCCTGGGCAACTGCACCGGTTTTTGGATCAAGTTTTTTCACTATCTCCGTTACAGTGCATGCAACCTGAGCTGTGTGTATGTGGAACACAGGCGTGTAACCTTTGCTGATCACGCTTGGATGATTCAATACTATGATCTGTGCAGTGAATTCCTTCACAGGCTTCGCTGCTGTGCTTGGATTGCAGGCAACATCTCCGCGCTTCACATCTCCTTTACCAATGCCGCGGACATTGAAACCGATGTTGTCCCCGGGCCTTGCTTCCTGGTGCTGCTCGTGGTGCATCTCTATTGTCTTTACCTCGCCTTTTGAACCTGAGGGAACGAAAACTACGTTGTCATTCAATTTGAGTATTCCTGTCTCGACTCTGCCAACAGGCACGGTACCTACTCCAGTGATTGAATAAACGTCCTGAATTGGCACCCTAAGCGGCTTGTCAATAGGCTGGTCAGGTTGTGTAAATGTGTCAAGTGCCTCCACTATTGTCGGGCCCTTGTACCATGGCGTCTTGTCAGATTTCTTTGCTACATTGTCGCCTACATAACCAGATGTAGGGACGAAAAGCATTTCATCGGTCTTGTAGCCGATGCCTTTTAGAAGCTTGATTACAGCTTCTTTGACCTCGTTGTATTTCTTTTCATCGTAGTTTACAGCATCAATCTTGTTGAGTGCCACAAGAACCTGGCCTACTCCCAGCACTTTTGCAAGATATGCGTGCTCCTTTGTCTGTTCCTGTATGCCGTCCTTGGCTGAAACGACAAGTATTGCAGCGTCTGCCTGGGAAGTGCCCGTGATCATGTTCTTTACGAAGTCCCTGTGACCGGGCGCATCTATAATTGTGAAGTAGAATTTGTTTGTGTCGAACCTTCTGTGCATGATGTCTATTGTAACACCACGTTCGCGCTCTTCCTTGAGCTGGTCCATGATGAATGCGAATTCGAATGTTTCTTTCTTCAGCTCTTTTGCCAGTTCTTTCAGTTTTCTCATTTCTTCTTCTCGTATACCGCCGGTGTCGTATACAAGCCTGCCTACCAAAGTCGACTTGCCGTGGTCAACGTGGCCTATTACTACAAGGTTCATGTGAGGTTTTGCTGCCATTTAAATCACTTATCAATTACTTTTGCGAATGCAAAAATCTTAACCGCCGTGTTTTTTAATCTCCTAAAAGTATGATGCAAATCCTTAAAAACATACCTTTGAAGACCAAGACCGGTCTCAAATCTTTACTACGATGTATGATCTATTTAAGGGTTTCGAAAGAGGAGTAGAAACCTGAGGTTTCTCTCCTTCTACATGGTGGAATCGAAGATTCCACCTGTACAGGTGGAGTTATACTCCACCATGTAACCTCATTTCCTAATAAAAATATATCAGCTTTGGAGAATTTTTTCGGGCTTTTCTCCGCCCATGCAGTATGTGCATGCAGGAATTCCTGCTACTTTTATCATCCTATCGTGCGGCATGAAGCCGAGGAAATCAGCAGGATGCTCCTTCGGGCCTGTGTGCAGCCTGATCTTTTCTGTGTCTCTGCCCCATTTTGCAGCGGCAAAATCATCAGAAGGCGGCATCGCAACGCCATAATGGCAGCCTCGCATCTCGCCGTTCACAACGCCGCCGATCATTGAAGTGTACAAAAGCAGCCCGTACCATCTTACGCCTTCATCGTATAGCTGCTTAAGGGCTACGGTTGCGTTCACGCCCCTTACATGGCTGTCTTCCAATATCACCACCCGTTTCCCCCGAAGCCTGCCTTTATGTTCAGGATTTATGTAAAGATTCGATTTTATTGACGCCTCCCTTTCCATCATCGTCGGCATCATGAAAGCGCGCCTGTCGTTCATCTTGTAAAATATTTCGGCAAAGGGGATTTTACTGGCCTCGCTGTAAGTGCGCGCCGCGTCCAGAGGCGAATGCGGAATAAAAGTTACATAGTCAACATCTTTTCTTGGAAACCGGATGCAGCCCGCCGGCCTTCCTTCTGTTACCTGCTGCTGCTCGTATGCGGCTTTCGGGTCATTTGGTATGAATATCGCAGAGCCGGGGCTTATCTCTTTTTCAGGCTCGCCGCCTATCTCGCGTATAGCGATATCTTCAGAAGCAACGACAGTCCTTCCCTTTTTGTCCTTCCCTATCCAGCCCGGCCGCATTCCCAGAGGGTCCCGCAACACCCAGACGCCGCTGTCATCAAGGATGGCTGTAGTATATGCAGCAGGTATCCTTCTGATTATCGTTTCCACTGCCTTGAAACCTCTGCCTTCTTTTTCGTATAAAACAGGAAACAGCTCAGAATCGCAGTGTGTCTTAAATCTTATGCCGCTTTCGCCAAGTTCCCGGGAAAGTTCCTTGCAATTTGCTATTTCCCCGTTGTGCACGCTCGCAACCGTTGCGCCTAACGTTACAATATGCGTTCCATAGGAATACTCTGCCTCGCTGCGGGTATAATGCGGGTGGGCTTCGTGAAGTACCAGATTGCCGCTTGTCCTGTATCTTACGTGACCTATGGAAGGCTTCTCGTTTTTCCCTAGAATAGAAACAATCCCTCTTGGCTTGAAAGTATCAACAAGGCCGGCATATCTCAAAACAGTGATGCCGTTGCTGTCCCAAGCAGCCAGGCCAGCCATGTCCTGCCCGCGATGCTGCTGACGAAGGTTAATCTCGTACGTAGTAACAGGATCGAAAGAAACAGCTATGCCGCAATTTTCCCTAGGCTTGTCAATCAGAACCCACACCACACAAACTGTATGATAGATATTGTTCTTCGGGCTTTTAACACTATCTGTGCCATCTGCGAGGTGCATGATGGCTCTGATCCCTATCTCTTTGCATGTGAACAGGCTTGGCTTTAAAATCTTCCAGATGTCCTTTTTCGATACTGATGTACCTTATTATGTTCCTGAAAGGGCCGTGATCTTCATTGCATAGGAGAGATATTGCTTTTCCTGTCTTGCCGAAGCGCGCAGTCCGGCCTATACGGTGTGTGTAGTCCAGCGCATTCTTTGGAATATCATAATTGAAGACGTGAGAAACATTCTTTATATCCAGCCCTCGTGCTGCGACATCAGTGGCGACAAGAACATGTATCTTTCCCCGGTGAAAACCTTCCAGAATCCTTTCTCTTGCACCCTGGGTGTGGCCGCCGTGTATTGCCATTGATTCTATATTCTCACTTTTCAAATAACGGTCCACAAAATCAGCTGCCCTGCGGGTGGCTGTAAATACTATTGCAAGCGATGGCTTTTCTTTCTCTATGAGATGCGACAGCAGCGAAAGTTTCTCATCACGCCTCACGTCGTAGTAAATGTGCTTGAGAAGATGTTTTGAAATATGACGCTCAGTTGTGATGCGCACAGGTTCCCGCATATATCGCCTTGCAATTCTCACTATTTCGTCTGGCATTGTTGCTGAAAACAGCATGGTCTGCCGGTTCTGCGGTGTTTGGGATATGATCTGCTTGATATCATCGATGAAACCCATATCAAGCATCCTGTCTGCTTCATCCAAAACTAGAATCTTGACTTTGCCCAGACGAAGTGCGCCTTGCCGCATGTGATCCAGTAGGCGGCCAGGCGTGCCCACAACTATCTCAGCTTGCCGGATCTGCATTATTTGCTGCTCATAGCCAACGCCTCCGTAGACTATCGCTGTATTCAGGCCGACATACTTCGAGAATTTTTTCAGTTCGTTTCCAACCTGATTTGCCAGTTCCCTTGTCGGCAAAACAACAAGCGCCTGAATCCCGCCGCCTTTTGATGTGCCGTGAATGAGAGGCGTTCCAAATGCTGCCGTCTTTCCTGATCCTGTCATGGCTTCACCAATGACGTCTTTTCCCGCAAGCCCCGGCGGTATTGTCTTTTCCTGAATAGCGGTCATTTCAATGAAACGCATTTCATGCAGCGCTTTGAGAATGCGCTGGTCTATCTTGAGCTCTGAGAATTTCATAACTATCAATTGATTATACGCCTTTTAACCTTTATAGTCATGCAAAGAAAGAATCGATATATACTTTCTTTGCTGACTATATGTGAAGCAAATAAATTATATCCTGTTTATTTATTTGCTTCACTATAACAATCTGTTCGTAAATACATGTTGCGCGTGTTTTTATCTGGGATGAACGCTCCATTATGTTAAATAACATGGTTATAGTTGACCAACTTAATATTCAGGATATTATACAAGTTGGTCAGCATATAGCTAACCAAACAAACAGATATTATATTTCGGTTAGCTATAAAACCATTAAACCAGAGGCATTTCCTTTGACATGCCCTTGCGCTCCCGGATGCGCTGGACAACCTGCATCTTAAGATCCTCAGGTATCCTTTCAAATGTCACATCAATAAGCGAATAAAAGCCTTTGCCGCCTGTTGCACTTTTTAACTGCGCTTCAAACCCGAACATCTCTCCAACAGGCATCTTGGCTTTGATAACAGCAACTCCCAGATCGATACTTGTATCAAGTATCTGTCCCCTGCGATTCTGAACCTGATTCATTGCATTGCCTACAAGCTCTTCCGGCACGTCTACTCGTATTGTTTGCACAGGCTCAAGCAGGGTTGGTTTTGCGTTCATTATCGCTTCTTTTATCGCGTCGTTCACTGCGGGCAGTACTTGCGCTGGCCCGCGGTGTATTGCATCCTCATGAAGTTTTGCATCGGTGATCTTTACCTTGAGTCCTTGGCAGGGTTCGCCGCATAGCGGTCCTGAATCCATGACATTTCCGAAGGCCTCGATAACGAGCTCTATTGTTTCATTGAGGTATTGTATGCCTTTTGTAGCGTCGATAAAAATATTCTTGTTGTGGATATCATGAATCTTCTTTGCTTCGTCCCTGCCCATGCCGTACTCTACAGCCTTTTCTGTCACGATCTTTATGTACTTCCTGACATTGTTCTCAGGTATTTTGCCCTCAATAAGCGCTTTGTAGACTTCATCCTCCAGGGGTTCAACTGAAAGATAAAACCTGTTGTGCTTGTTGGAAGATTTGCCTTCCATGACCGGTGATGCCTGCCTTGCAGTTTCACGGTAAATCACAATAGGCGTTGAAGTCCTTACTGCTATGCCTTTGTCTTTCAGCGGCCTTTCTATCTTTGCATCAATATGCAGTTCGCCAAGACCCGAGACTATGTACTCGCCTGTCTCTTCGTTTATCTTCACTACAAGCGTAGGATCTTCACGAGAGACTTGCTTCAGGAACGTAATGAGCTTTGGAAGATCCCTTGGATCCTGGCAGTCTATGCTCTTTGTGACGACAGGCTCGAATATGTGCTTGATTGCCTCGAAAGGTTCCATTTCGCGGTCTGCATCGCATATTGTTTCGCCTGAGAAGGCGTCTGTCAAGCCTACAACACCTACAATATTCCCGGCAGGTATTTCTTCCATCTGTATCCTCTGAGGACCTTTATAGATTGAAACTTGCTGGACACGCCTCGTCTGATGCTGCCCAATAAGACGGGCTTCAATGCCCCTTCTTATTGTGCCCGAAAACAAACGGCCTGCAGCAACAATGCCTGCATGCGGATCAGGAACTACCTTTGTGATTATCATCGCCAGCGGCCCATTAGGGTCCTTGGCGAGCATTGATTTGCCTATTTCTGATTCAAGATCACCGTGCCATATTCTTGGTATTCTGTATTTTTGCGCATCGTCAGGGTTCGGCAGGTGTCTTATTACCATATCAAGAACAATCTTATGCAGCGGCGCAATCTTAGCAAGCTCTGAGTCTTTGCCCTGCGAAGAAAAATCTATTATATCCTTGAAGCTAATTTTTTCCTTTTTCATGTAAGGAGCAAAAATAGCCCATTTCCTATAAGCAGACCCGAAAGCAACTGAACCGTCTTCTACATTCACGAACCAGTCCTTTGCAAAATCTTTTTCTGCGTATTTCCTGATGAGGTTGTTTACCTGGGCGATTATTCCGATGAATCTCTGCTGCATCTGGTCAGGTGTCAGCTGCAGTTCTTTAATCAGCCTGTCAACCTTGTTTATGAAAAGCACAGGCTTCACGCGCTCGTGCAGCGCTTGCCTGAGAACGGTTTCTGTCTGCGGCATTATTGCTTCCACCGCATCAACGACTATTACGGCACCGTCTATCGCCCTCATGGCACGCGTGACGTCGCCGCCAAAATCAACATGGCCCGGCGTGTCTATAAGATTTATCAGATAGGATTCGCCGCCTACTTCGTGAACCATGCTGACGTTTGCGGCAAAAATCGTTATGCCCCTTTCCTGCTCCTGCTTGTCGAAGTCCGTGAACAGCTGCTGGCCTGCAAGTTCCTCAGAAATCATGCCCGCGCCAGCGAGAAGATTATCTGTAAGTGTGGTTTTTCCGTGGTCTATGTGCGCAGCAATGGCTATGTTTCTGATTTTTTCCGGTTGTTTCATCAGGTCTGCTATTTCCTCTATCCTGTCTTTCGCCATGAAAATTTCCCATGTAAAATTTATTCTGCTAGTTTAAAACCCCAGATATGCAGAAAAGCGTCTCAGTTTGTCATCGACAGCATAAGAATGCGCCCAAAAGTTAAAATAGCTTTGTCAACCCATGACTTTGCCGTCTTTTTTGACTATCTGTCCACGATGTATGGTGTAGGTCACAACACCTGGAAATCTTTCCCTTTCGTATGGCGACCAACCGCATTTTGTATATATTTTATGTTCATTGCTGCTGTCCGGCTCAGCTGCAGCTAAACCGGCAAAAATACTTCTTTTTTCAATTATAGCCAAATCAGCGACATAACCTTCTTGTATGCGGCCCCTGTGAGGCAATCCTAGATAAGCGGCCGGATTGAATGATGTTACTTCTGCAATTCTTTGGAGTCTAATCCCATCATCTATAAGTCCTGAGACAATTCTTCCGTAGTCATCCAGATTAGGCACTCCTGAAGGTTTTTCAGACATCTTATCTTCTCTAGTGTGAGGAGCGTGGTCTGTCGCTAGCATATGTATTGCGCCATCTCTAAGACCTTCAAAAAGCGCTTTTCTATCGGCTTCTGATCTAAGCGGAGGATTCATCTTCAGCATATCGCCTTGCATTGACATGTCGTGTGAAGTGAAATGCAAATGATGAGGCGTGACTTCACAGGTCACTCTTGCCCGGCCATGAGTTTCTTGGTACTCTTCTACTAGCTTAAGCCCGCCAGCAGTTGATGTGTGAGCGATGTTCACATGAACATTGATACCGGAAGCTACAGAAAGAACATCTTTTATTGCTGCAATTTCAGCTGCTGGAGGCCGAAGATCGCAATGTACATGCGGATATTCCAGTCCTCCCAAATTTCTTTTCATCTCCTCGAGCATTTCCTGATCTTCACAGTGGATAGTTACAGGTTTTCCAGTACTTTCTATTCGCCGAAGAGCCTGATGGAGTTTCTCGGGTTGCAGCATGAGATTGCCCGTGCTTTCACAAACATAGATTTTGTAGCCGCAGATGTCAGGCGCCATTCTTTCCAGCTCGCCAAGATTACGTTCAGTCACGCCACCATAGAATACAACATCACATCTTGCTTTTGCAGCCAGCTCTTTTCGTCTTTTCACATCTTCCAGGGTTAGCACTGGTCTTGGAACATTTGGCATATCGGCAACTGTGGTGACGCCGCCGTTAATTGCTGCCCGTGTACCGCTCACAAAATCTTCCTTCGAATACCACTCTTCGTCCCTGAGATGCACATGTCCGTCGATGAAACCCGGGAACACATAACCTTTGGTAGAAATAGTTCTTTTGCCTGTCAGAAGATAATCACTTATTTTTTCTACACTTTCTCCTGCAATTCCAATACAACCTCTCACGGGTTTTCTGATTGGATCAGCAATCATTCCTCCAGTTGCATCAATTACAAGATCGTAAATCTTAGCCATAGAATCAGCTGCCGTATTTCTTCTTTACTTCTTCCATTTTCTTGTCTATTCGCTTTTCGGATTCCAGCCGCTCTAACTCGTAGTCATTCATGTCGATGAATTTCATAAAGGACATCAGGAAAGGATGCACTTTTTGCGCCTGGCGGAACATTTCCTGGCACATCTTGCGGTAATCAGGATGACCCTGCCGCATTGTGCGCAATTCAAGCAGGTGATAAAGCTCTCGTAGATTAAGATGGAAGTACCAGCGAATGCGGTAGCCAAAAGGCACTATGTACTGCGCCTGTTGAGGAAATCTTTCTGAGATCTCCTCGAATGCTTCCCTGGCCTTTTCCATGCAGTCGCGGTATTTGTCCGCAAAACCTGCCTCTACAAGTTCCTTCGGCGTGTCGTAGCCGTTGTGTGTCGTAAGACGCTGCCTTTCCTGCGTGAGCATCCTGTGCCTCTGCAGGTCGCGATAAATAGCATAGTTCCCAAGGAGATCAAAAGTGTAAGATGCAGCTTCGAAAGGCCTGCCCGGGCGGTGCCGCCTGTTGCTTCTAGTATTGAGGCAATCGTGGATGATTCTTCTTCTTTCTTCCTCACTCATCTTTCCTATAGCTTCGTTTATTTGCTGCATTGGATGCTTTGACTGGGAATAGAGAATTGTAGCAGCTATCTTTTTTTCTGCTTCTTTGTCATAATCAACAAGCACCACGCTTTCGCTCTGTGCAACACTTTCTTTCAGGATATTTGACGCAGAAGTTTTTGCAGCATTTATTGTTTCTGTAAAGAATTTCTGCTGCACCTGGCCATATTGATCGTTAGCCCGCTTAACAAAAGAAGGTATAACTTTCTGGAGCTCTTCCTGCATTGTCCCGGCCAGGTTCCGCATCTCCACAAGCTCGCTGGCGTACATCTTTGTCAGCAAGTATTCGAAAGCCCGGCCGTTCCCGAATATGCCGACATTTGTCAATGCCGCCGCAGGCAGGAAGACGCGAATGATATCGCACGCCTTGGCTTTCACAGTAAATGCGTAGGCACGGTCCGTTGTGCCCTCCTCCTGCGGATACTTCTCGCGTATGAAAGCCATCATCGGATCTACGAGGCCTGAATAAGCGTCAAAAAGAAGATTGCAGATCTTCAAGTAAAGCCCGGCAAATTCTGACTGCATGATTGCAGGGTCTTTGTAGAACCTGTACTCGCCGTTTGTTTTTTCGTTGAAGAGCATGTAACGCGTTGATTTTTCAAGCGGCGACAGCCCTATCCTGGAGTCCTCAAGCACCTTGCTCGCTATGTTGGAAACGTTCTCGCATGCTATGTGCGCGCCTCCGAGCTCTGCAACAGAATCGTCGCCGTATCCGACAAGAACGCGGTCATAGAACTCCTCTGCCTTTTTTATTGCTACAATCTCGTCTGCACCCCGGTCAATCTGGAAATTAACTATCTCGCTGAAACCCATCTCCGGCTTCTGGATGAACTCACGCAGCAATGTCATGCGCAAGCTGTATGGCGCCCGGCTGTAACGCGAGAACAAAGCGCCCTTGACAACCTCCGGCAGGTTGCGCAAGGCAAAAACAGGCTTGTCCATATTAGTGCAGAACTGCGAAAGAATCCTTATCTCTTCCCCTGTCATCTGCTGCAGATCATTTTGCACGAGCGGATCCATGCCCTTAATACCAGAAGAAAGCTTATAAGATTTGAACCGCTTCAAAGAAATATCTAACTCTTTCATGATGAGACCAGATTTCTATTTCTGCCATCAATCTGTCCAGACTTTCATATGCGTGATTCAGTGATTCGTATGGAATTTCTTTTGCATAATTCTTAAGACCTCTCATGATTCTAGTAACATTTTTGGCAGCCGGGTGTAAGGCAATTATTGGCACCCTTCTGCCAGTTCCTGCCCATGTCTGTTCTCCCCATCCGGCCTCTATTCCTGATCCGATTGCAGAAGGTTCTACCCATGTTATCTGGAAATCAGGAACAGATACGGACCAGAATTCATCAATATCTCTCACGTCTCCAGGTGTTACATCAGGATGTTTAACAGGGTCTGTACCATTTATGTGCGGTACATAAGCAAAACCATTTCGCCTTTCCACAATTTCCTTGGTTTTAACATATCTTTCTTTAGTGGGTTCGTCAACGCCTGTAAGAGCACCGGAAACGTAAGCAACAAACAAACTATCTACAATGTGAGGCAGCAAATGACTTTGTTTTCTGAGTATGATTTCAGGGATGTATAAAGGCATTCTTGAATCTTCTGAATATTGTCTGAGTGTTCTTCCGTTCATGACCTTTTCTATAAATGATAAACTTATATGTCTTTGTCAAGAAGTTACAGGTTGCATTGAGTTCATAAAAGCAACAGTCTTTTCATGAAATCTTTTTTGAAACTCAAGCGATTCTTTTCCCATACTCATTAATTCCCTGAACTGGGTCTCATCCACCTCATATCTTTTAAATCCAGGATGAACAGAAGGAAAAAACGTTCCACCTGAACCTATTGCCATAATTTCGTAGCCTTTAGATATTACAATTCCTTGATTTGTCTCTTCAGCGATATAAGCGTCCCACATGCCGAAATCTGCGTGATATATAATCATATCAGGGAAATATTTTCTATCTTTATATCCTTTCGAAGCGTCAGGAACTTATGCTTGCTGACGATGACTCCGAGATCTTTGAGGCAATACTTCTCGAGCGCAAGAGACAGGAGGAAGGCCTGGAGCTTATTCCGTCCGAGAATTATGTCAGTAGAAATGTGCTCGAGGCAATGGGCTCGATCCTGACAAACAAATATTCCGAGGGCCTGCCGGGGAAAAGATACTACGGCGGCAACAAATACATCGATGTTGTTGAACAGCTTGCCATTGACCGGGCTAGGCAGCTGTTCGGCTGCGAGCACGTGAATGTCCAGCCGCTTTCAGGAAGCCCCGCAAACCTTGCAGCGCTTTATGCCGTGCTGGGCATAGGCGACAAGTTCATGGGGCTGGAGCTTGCACATGGCGGGCATCTGACGCATGGCGCTGCTGTCAATTTCTCCGGGCAGATGTTCAAACCTGTTCCTTATGGGGTCTCTCAGGAAACAGAGATGTTCGATTATGATGAAATAAGAAAGATAGCGCTGCGCGAAAAGCCGAAGCTTATTCTTTCCGGGCTCACAGCTTACCCGCGCGAGATAGACTTCAAAGCTTTTGCAGAGATAGCTGACGAGGTAGAAGCTTACCACATGGCGGATATCGCGCATATAGCAGGGCTTGTTGTTGGAGGGGTGCATCAGTCACCAATACCATACTGCGATATTGTGACTACAACCACGCACAAAACGTTGCGCGGGCCGAGGGGGGCTATAATCATGTCGAAGACCGAAGACAGATATCACGACAAGTACCATCCCAACTCCCAGAAAAATCTCGCCCAGATGATAAATTTTGCCGTCTTTCCCTGCTTCCAGGGAGGCCCGCATAATCACACAAATGCTGCAAAGGCCGTGGCTTTTAACGAGGCGATGCAACCGGAATTCAAGGATTATGCCAGGCAAATTGTAAAAAATGCCAGGGCGCTTGCAGAATCATTGATGAGCCATGGATTCCGACTGGTCACAGGCGGCACGGATAACCACCTCATACTTGCCGATCTCAGGAACAAAGAAGTGACAGGCAAGGAAGCAGAGACAGCCCTGGATGAAGTAGGCATAACCGTGAACAAGAACATGGTACCTTTTGACCCGAGAAAGCCCTGGGATCCGAGCGGGATACGATTAGGCACGCCGGTGCTCACAACGCGAGGAATGAAGGAAGATGAAATGAACTGTGTAGGGGAGCTTATCAATCGCGCAATAAAGCACAGAAGCGACGCTGCAGCAAAGGAAAAAGTCAGGCAGGATGTGCTTGAGCTATGCAGGCAATTCCCTTTTTATGATTAACTTTGTTCTAGAAATACATGAGAGAATGGAGATTAACAGAATTGTCGGATCCGGACATTAAGCATAAAGCAGTCTGGGTTTTAGACGGTGAACTCAAATTAAGACTAACTTATGAAAACGCACAAGGCTCTGGTCCAGTTTATTTAATGGCCAGAGTTATTACTAATGAAGATCAAGCCAGAGTTTCTTACAAAGACCCGGTGTTTCAAGAATATGTTTTAGGATGGATAAATGGAAGTGCTGGTTCATTCCACGATCCTTTCTGGATAGGCAGATCTCCTGAAGAACTGGAAGAGTTTTGCAGAGATTCTTCTTTACCGCTTCCTAAGGAATATAGAGATCTCTTAGAAAAAGCTAAAGAATAGTCTTAAAACTAATAAGTTCAATTTTTGCTTATGCTAATAGCAATAACAGGCACGCCCGGGACCGGAAAGACAGGCGTAGCCAGAATACTTGCAAAGTTACTCGATGCAAAACAAATAGGCATAAATGAGCTTGCCGATAAAGGAAAGTTAAATTACACTTATGATAGAAAAAGAAAAACAAGAGAAATAGACACAAAGGAACTGTCTGAAGCTGTTTCGAAAGAAGTTGAAAAAAATAGAATAAACATCCTTGAAGGCCATCTTTCTCATGTTGTAGAGGCTGATTACATATTTGTTCTGAGAACCAATCCAGCAGAGCTGGAAAAACGCCTCAAGAAAAGAAACTGGAGCAGAAGCAAGATAAGGGAAAATGTTTTGGCCGAATTTATTGATGAAATCGCAATGGAAGCAGGAATTGGAAAAACCGCCTTTGAGATAGATACAAGCAGAATGAAACCAAGAAAGGCTGCAGCACTGATCAAAGATATTTTAAATAGTTATTCCCTTCAAAAGAAATATCGCATAGGAAGAATAGACTGGACTGAAAAATACAGAAACGTAGTTCTTAAGATGGTTTGATTGCTATGTCGTGGATAAGAATAACATTGCTCATGGGACTCCTGACAGCAATACTGCTGTCAGTAGGCTACATTTTTGGCGGGCTTTTTGGATTAACGTTGGGGCTTGTATTGGCTTTTGCGACGAACTTCATTTCATACTGGTATTCTGACAAATTTGTCTTGCGGATGTACAAAGCAAAGAAACTCGGTGAGAAAGAACACAAGGATATTCATGCAATGGTTGAGCGCATCGCGAAAAAGGCAGGCATCCCGAAACCATCGCTCTACTATATGGATCTGGACGTGCCAAATGCATTTGCCACCGGCAGAGACAAGAACCATGCAATAGTTGCTGTAACAAAAGGGCTTATGGAAAAGCTTGATGAGAACGAGATAGAAGCAGTGCTCGCTCACGAGATAGGGCACGTGAAGAATAAAGATATGCTTGTAAGTACGATGGCGGCAACAGTGGCTGGAGCATTAACATGGGTCGCATATGCATTTTTCTACGGTGACGAAAGAAACAGGAACGCACTGAGCTTCATTCTGCTCTTCGTCCTTGCACCGATTGCGGCAATGCTCATCAGGCTTGCAATTTCCCGCAGCAGAGAACTAGGAGCTGACAGGACAGGAGCGATGCTTTCAGATCCCCTGGACCTTGCTAGCGCATTGCAGAAGATTTCAGACAGCGCAAAAGCAAGGCCTCTTCACGGCAACTCTTCAGCGTCGCACCTATTCATCGTCAATCCTTTCACTGCTGGCAGCATGGCTAACCTCTTTGCTACACACCCATCGACAGAAATCAGAATAAAAAGACTAAATGACATGTCAAAGAAGTGACCATATGCCCAAGAAACTCCCTGAACTCATTGCTAACAGGCTTTTCAAAAACGTGTTTATTTGCATGAACTGCAACGCAAAAATAAGAGCGCAGCCTGACAAGGTAAAGAAGAAAAAGATACAATGCAGGCGCTGCGGCGGCAAAGAACTACGCCTCAAGGCAAAAGAACGCAGGGGAGTAAAAGCCTAATTTCTTAAGATTGAATACTGGCTAACGAGTTAAAAATCAGTTTGTTTTGTAGCCTACAACCCAACCACTCATAGCCCTCGCTTATCACGCACAGAACCAAACAAGGAGGCATAACAAAGTTATGAGCCCTTGATCCACTTCCAAATGATTAAATGTCAATATCAGACCTTCCTTAAGATTAAGATTTTCAAGAGCCTCCTGAAGTCCTTTGATTTCACGTTCTTTGTTGTCATCATTCAGTTCAAAGCATATCTGAATAGCAGTTGTTATATTGTTCTTTTCTCCAGCCAGAAAATCGCATTCGTGTTTTTCTCTGAAGTAAAATATATTTTTATATTTTCTTCTAAGATGTAGAAAAACAGCATTCTCAAGCATTCTTCCATTATCCTCGGAGAACGATGCAGAATTAGTTGCTGATAGCCCATTATCTATAGCATATACTTTCTTAGGATTTTTTATCTGTTTTTTCAAAGAATAACTGAACCTTGGAATAGTAAATAGCAAGTAGCTGTCCTCAAAGTAAGAAATTAGTGATATTATGGTGTTTACCGAGCCAAGCCCAAATGTTTCACTTAGCGACCTGTAAGAAAACTCTTTTCCAATGTTTGTTAATAGATATATTGCGACTTCTTTGACTAATTTGGGATTGCGCAAATTATATCTCACAACAATATCGCGCATTATTATGTCATTTAGAAGCTCGTATAGTATTTCATTCCGCCTGTCCTTAAGGTACTGGGGAAAACCGCCTCTTTTCATATAAGATTTGAATGAGTTTATACTGGGTTTTGATTTTGTGATCTTTAGGAATTCGTTGAAAGAAAATGGGAAGAGCTCAAACCTTATGTGCCTTCCAGTAAGCCTTGTTCCAAGTTCCTTGCTCAGCAAAGATGCATTTGATCCTGTTAGTACAAAATGCATTTTCTTGTCTAACATTTGCCTTACAAAAAGCTCCCATTTCTGCGCATTCTGTATTTCATCAAAAAAATAACAATCAGCTTTTCCGTATTCTTCAGAAAAAACATCGTTAAGCTTTTGAAAATCGCCCGCTTCAAAAGATGCTGTTCTCGGGTCTTCGAAATTGAAATAATAGAAGTTTCTTCTTTTTCTGATTAGCTGAAGAAGCAATGTGCTTTTTCCGCATCTTCTGACGCCCGATATAACCAGCGCAAAAGGCAGGTCAATGTCTATATCGCCCAGTTTTTCTCTTATTATTCCTGTTTCAATCTCTTCTAGATTCTTGCGCTGTGATTTGACAATCTCTCTCAGAGTCTCCTTTAGTATCATACTCAATCATTGACATATCATATATATAAAGTTTTCATTCTTACTGAGCATTAATGTTCATTGCTAATGAACAATATTGAAGTAGATATGCTCGGCTGCTTGTTTGGTTCGAGGCAGGACGGATGCAGGCTGTGGGTGGTTGATTGGTAGTCTACTTTTTGCCCTAAATAATCAACAACTTTATAAGTATAACCGACGAATAAAATGTATTATGAAACGTACAATGCTTTACGGAATTATTTTGATAGCCGTTTTTGGCATTGGAGTTCTTGCATGGGTGCAATATTCGGAATTTTCTTTCTTGCCAAAAGAAACTGGGAAGACATGGGTACAAACAGATCCTATTCAATGCCTAGGAAATCCTTGGCAACAAGATTGGCGGTTTTTGAACAACAGAACAGAAGAATATCCTAGAGATCGAGAAAATGAAATAATCACAGCTTACTATAACAAACAGGAAGTAACAGTTTTCTCCATTAAAACTAAAAATACATATGAAGGGAAAGAAATCTGTCTGGCGTGCAGTTGTCCGCAAGGATATACGCTCTACCTGCTTGTTCTCGATTCCGATGTAGGCAAAATGTTAGGTTATGGATATAAAACTGCGTAAATGATTGTTTTAAGTTTACTCTCAATATACTTCTTTCTATATGGCTCGTAGCTGTGCTTGGTTGCTGGTTTGGTTCGGTGCAGGCTAGTCGTGGGCTATGGGTGGTTGATGCGCGGTCTATCTATAAGCCTCATCATGATGAGCGAAATCTTCAAGAACGACAGACTTTGTTTTCTCATTTATCGAGAAGATAAGAATAAAACTGCCTCCAATATGAACACGATACATGTGCTGCATAGGAGCTTTCAGAGGCTTGTATCTATGCGGATCTTCTAGAATTTCTTTTATCTTCTTGTTTATTATTTCTAATTTTTGCTTTTCTTTCTTTTCCATTTTCTTGAATAATTTATAGAGATGGTCTCTCGTCTCTAGATTATACGTCATTCAAGACCAAACTCTTTTGCAAAATTCTTGATTTTCTTAGTAGGCTGTTTTTCTATTTTCTTCAGCTTTTCTACAAATTCGGGCCGTAATTCAGGCTCGAGTATTTCTTCCTCATACTGACGTGCTATGGTGTTTATAGCTTCAGATTTGTCCTGCAGGCCGTATTTAGCTTTCACTACATTTATGACTCTGTTTGCATGATCATCTAAATCGACGATTGCCTTTACCATTTAATACCACCTTAATACCATATTAATACAACATTATTTAAAGCTTACCAGCCGTGTAATTGTATTGGCTCGTAGCTGTGCTTGGCTGGTTGCCGGTGCAATTTTCACTTAATTCCAAATCCTTGCAGCATCCCGCCAAAGCCGCCGCGCTTGAGCCTTTCAGGCTTTATTTTCTTTACCATCTTCTTGATCTTGTTGTAGCTGGCAAGCAGCTCGCGCACGTCAGACTCGTTTGTTCCGCTGCCCTTTGCAATCCTTCTTATCCTGGAAGAGTTTAGTACCTCAGGGTTTGCCTTTTCCTCCTTAGACATGCTTTGCATTACGTATTTCCATCTGGTCATCTTGCCGGATTGCGCGTCAATTCCGCCTGGAACCTTTGCGCCAAGCTTGCCAAGGCCCATCATGTCCAGCACGCCTGAAAGAGGGCCCATCTTCTGCATGCCTTCTATCTGTGAGTAGAAGTCCTCGAGATCGAAGTCGCCTTTTATTATCTTTTCCGCCTTTTTCTCGTCCATCGCCGCCTTCGCCTTCTCGAGCAATGTCTCAAGATCAGGAAAGCCTATTAGTCGCGCCACAAACTTCTGCGGATCGTATGCGGATAAGTCCTCTACAGTCTCGCCTGTTGTTATAAATTTAACCCGCGCGCCAGTCTGATAGCATGCCGTCAGTGCGCCGCCACCTTTGGCAGTAGCATCGAGTTTGGTGACTATTATGTCCGTTATACCGAGCGCCTCATTAAATGCCTGGGATTGCTGCTTCGCGGCCTGTCCAATGTCAGCAGGCAAAACAAGGATTTTTTCATCCGGCTTCAATATGTCGTTCAAATTTCTTATTTCCCTGACCAAATCGCTGTCAAGCGCATTCCTTCCGGATGAATCTACTATGATTACATCGCCGGGTTTCTTCAGCGCGTTTCTCAGCACGTCCGACGGGCCTTTGTTCCCTTTTTCCCCATAGAAATCCGCATCTATAAGCGCTGCAAGCTGCTGGAGTTGCTCATACGCTGCAGGCCTTACAGTATCGCAGCATACAAGAAGCGGTTTCAGGCCTTTCTTCTGGTAGAACCTTGCCAGTTTTGCTGCAGTGCTGGTTTTTCCAGACCCGTAAAGCCCCGCTAGAAGTATTCTCTTCTTCTGGAGCGAAACGTCGCTCTTTTTCTCGCCCAGTATTCTCGTGAGCTCTTCATAAACAACTTTTATCACGTGTTCCTTGCGTGTCAGCCCGGCAGGGAGCTTTTCCATTGCGCGCATCTTGATGGTTTCGCTCAGGCTGAAAACCAGGTCGACGTCGACATCAGCAGCTATCAGCGAGCGCTGGATGTCGCGCACAAGCTCGTCAACTTCTTCCTTGCCCACGCTTCCAAGCCGCGTAAGTTTGTCGATGCTCTCCCTGAGCTTTGCGGAGAATTCTTTCAGCATAAGATCACGTTAGTTAATGTGAACCAAAGACATCATATCTTCCTGATATACCACCGACTTTAGCCGGTGATTTGCTGGAAGATGTGATCCCAGATTCATTGAATTTCATCACACGACTGAAATCGTATGTTCTCAATGAATCTAAGATAACGTCCAGTTTATTTCTTTGGATGACTATAATGATTGACCGAAAAAAATTAATAATAAGAATCAGCTCCAAGAAAAAACTATAATCTTTAACAGGCTTTATAATAAATCAACCACTTGTCGGGTACTGTAAACTTCGCTTGATATTATCATTAACTACTGTTGATGCCCCTGTGTGTGTCGCCCCTGAGCTTGGCATAGTGCCAGCGTTTATATTATAAAGTGTATTAAATATATTAGGATTATAATGTGTAGTAGGTGGTGTAACGATACCTCCGCCATCCCAGATCATGATTTCTGCACTACTGCCTACCCTGCCACGGGGCGTGAAGGTGAAAATATTATTGTCCCCAGGAATCATTGCAAAGGCAACATAGATACTTCTAACCTCGTTATTGCGAAGACGTGGAATATTAAATCTGCGGCCATTAACAGTAACCAGCAGGCTTGCAATTCCTGGGTTGCCGTTGGTAACTGTTACTATGCCCTCCTCTTGCGGGATATTGGCGAATACATATGTTTCTGGCCTGCCTTTATTCCTTACTATCGTAGCTGCTACGGGATCGCAGCTTATGGCGTTTCCGACGGCGTCTGTAGCGATTAACGTAACCGAAACAGTTGCATTCGTTCTTGCGACTGCAATCACTACCGGACTATTGGTTGGCGGGCTAAAGTTTAGTGGCACCGGCGGGGTAAGATTTGCCCCTTTGACTATTTTGGGTGTAATAGATGTTATGCCTGCTTTCTTGTCTTCAAATGTAAATGTGGCAAAAGGCGGCCATCTTGTAAGATTGAGTCTGCACGTTGGTGCAGTAGAATCAACAAAAAACGTTTCTTTGTCAATTGCTGTATTGTTAAGAGCATCCCTGCATACAACAGTTAAATTGTGCTCTGAATCTCTCCTGATTGTTATGTTAAACGGCGGCGCTCCTGACAGGTTTTTGCTGTCAGGGCCTGCAACAGTCAGGCTGCATGTGACATTGCCGCCTGGGTTGGGCTGCGGGTCGGTTGCATTTACTATTATTGATGTCCTGTTAGCACGAATGAAACATTTATCAGTCGCATTTTTTGGCGGGCAGGTGCCGGACTGCGGGCCGTGCACAGTCTTTGTTATTACAGGCGGTTGTGTGTCTGCAGCTTCTGGAACTGTAAAGTTGATTGTATAATTTGTTCTGCCAACCGATTCATTATTGATTTGGGTTTTAATGACGACAATTTCACTAGAGTTGGTATTGACAAGAATACTGCCCTTTCCTTGGAACATTATAGTTCCTGCCAAGGCATAGCCGCTGTTATTTTTTACTAAAACTGCCATGCTATAATTAACACCGGGCTGGCCGCTAAAAGAAATGTTATACGGGCCGCTGCCGTTTATTTTGGTTTTATTAATATTTATTTTTTCGTAATCTGTTCCCCAGGGATTGAGGGTTTCAGATTCAGTTATAATGCCTCCATTGAAAGTCTCATTCTTAGTTAGTGTTATCATATCTTTGAAGTTATTATAGAGCCATATAGTATAGCCACTATGTATATCTACAAAAGTAATATTTTTGCCTTGCTCTTTAAACGCTTTATCTATTGTTTTGATTCCTGTAATACCAGCACCTACATTTCTTACTTTATGCATGTGAGCAACTTTTTCTTGTCCATATGTTTCTGCAATATACCTGTAAAGCAAATGATTTGCCCAGTAGTGAGGCCATGAAACCTGAAAATCAGTAA
Source organism: Candidatus Aenigmatarchaeota archaeon (assembly GCA_018304565.1). Lineage (GTDB taxonomy): Archaea > Aenigmatarchaeota > Aenigmatarchaeia > GW2011-AR5 > GW2011-AR5 > JACPDL01. The sequence continues at coordinate 1,473 of JAGVVX010000004.1, read as the reverse complement.
ATGGATTATTTGGCAGGTCTGTGTTCTGTAACCACAGGCTTGGCGGCTTGGTTCTGTAATCTATATCAACGATCTGATCAGTGGTAATGTTGAATTCAGATTTTGTTATTTTAAATGACCAATATTCAGCATGACCTTCTATATCACCCCAGTCACTTGTCGGCCCCCAGCCACCACTCTGACTATACTGGAAGAGATGTGTGTGTTCATGTTCTAGCACAAGCTTATTCCTGACTGAATTATTGAAGCTTGTAAATGGAAACAGGGTTACACGCAATTTTGTTCCCTGATTTGCATCACCGAAGCCTGCATTTTGACCCGGCCCTGCCATAGTTACTTCAATATCAACATCACCATCCGCTCCCGTTATGGGTGTTTTGTTAAAGCCCTCTGAGCGGAGAAAGTTGTATGTAAAGTTTAGCATTTCAACTACTTGTTGTACATCAGAAAGGTTCATTGCCGCACTAACATTATGTATATCAAACTGGACTTCTGTTCTTGGACCATCAGGAATTTCAGGAAAATTCCTGCCATTATGTATCTGATACAGCAACCCATCAGCTTCATTGATTATCCATTCAAAGTGATTCGGTTCAGCTATTGATGGAGATGCTGAGACCCAATTATCGCTACTATTAAGATCTGAGCCATGGATTTGCACGGATTTCGCAATATTATCTGCGACAGGCCCCGCGTCACCAGAAGACCAGCCGCCTAGAACCGGGTCTCCGTTGCCTCCCTTATATCTGACAAAATCGATAAGATTATCATCAGCATCAAACAAAGCTACTTCGTCGCCAGTATTGTCTAAGACTTCACTAACAAGGCTCAGATATATTGTTGTGCTCCCGTCTGTCGCATCCAAATCGCTTATTCCCGGACCGGTCCTTATGGCTACGTAATCAAAATTTCCAAGACCCACAACATCTGGTAAAACATGTTTATCACCATCTAAAGTAGTTATATACCACCCACTAATGTTGATATCACCAGTCCCAGCTTCGTCTCTTACAGTTAACTCAATAAATTCATTATTTACATCGTCTGGCGTTTCATAATAAATCTCGCTAATAAGAACAGGCTTTTGTGCTGCTTTTTCTGTAACATTTATCAAAACAGTCTGGTTTGCCAATGTTACATTGCCGCCCACAATCTTTATAACAAAGCTGTAAACCCCGGGCATCGTGCCGTTAGGCACAGTAATGTTCACAGCAAAATAAAGAGTTGCATTTATCCCTACGCCACTGTAGGAATCAGGGGTCCAGTTAACCCAAGCCTCAAAGCCTGCCTGAGGCATAAGCGTTACATCAACGCGCCCGCTTAGATTCTCTACAGAAGCTATAACCTTTTCCGGAATTTCATCGGTGCTATCAATTGATACAAACGCGCCGCCTGTCTCGTTCATCGCATAGAGCCACGGGCCGTCGCAGCTGAAAGCCCCTCCTGAATCTGCAATAATCACTTCTATGCCTG
>JAGVVX010000019.1 GCA_018304565.1 Candidatus Aenigmatarchaeota archaeon | reverse complement strand
GCCGTCTGGCTTTGTTTCTTCAATCTCCTGGGCAATTTTTTTCGCAAGCAAGATCCAGTGTTCAGGTTCCATGTCTTCTGAAAACATCTGGAAAACCACGCGTGTGTTAAAATTGGCAATTTTTCCCGCCTCGGGTATTGCGAAAAACAACTCCTCAGGCGTGAAAGCAGGATACGCAGCTCCTGTCTTGTAATCAACGCGCGAGGCAAAGGTTCCGCCTGTATGGAGCAGTGTTATCGTGGGTTTTCCGGGATCCGGCTTGTATTTCCCTGATCCTGTCTTTCTTTTTTCCAGGGTCCTTTTGTCTTGCTGTTTCCTTATCTTCATGCCCGGCGTGAAGGCTAAGCCTATGTTGTAGCCATTGGCAAGTTTCAGCACAATGATGTTTGGGTCTCCGGCACTCTTTGGCATCAGAAAGCCGTCGTACCTGGTATTTCCATTTTTGATGGAAATTTTTTGCCCGGCTGTGATGTTTTCTTTTTTCAGGGTCTTTTGCAGTTCTTGCGAATAGTTCTCAAGCATAAACTCACTGAATAGAGTTATTTTGAAAATATAAAAGCCGATATCTAACTATTTATGCATGAAATCGAAAAGCAAAACAGGGAAACCAATAGCGCTGATAGTTGCTCTGATGCTTGTCGTGGTTGCTACAGCCGTTTTTTACAGGTTCGGTTTCAACCTGTCAACCGCCGAATTGCCAGACATTCAGCTGCCTCCTGGGTTCAAGATTGAAGTGTACGCAGACAGCATCGGGACCAGTTATCTTTCAAGCCCCGGGCCTAATTCTGGGCCGCGCATGATGCTTGTGAAAGATAATGTTCTTTTTGCCAGCGTGCCAAGCGAAGGGAAAATTGTAGCAATAAAAGACGGGAATGCAGACAAAAAAGCCGACAGGACCGATACTTTCATCGAGGGCCTGAACAGGCCCCATGGAATAGATTTCTTTGATGGCTGGTTTTATATTGCAGAAGAGAACCGTGTTGCGAGGGTCAGGGAAAAAGGCGGCGTTGCTGACATGAACACGCTGCAAGTGCTTGTTGATGACCTGCCGACAGGCGGCCATTTCACGCGAACAATAAAGATTCACAACAACAGCCTATTCCTGAGCGTGGGGTCTTCGTGCAATGTTTGCATTGAATCAGACGAGAGGCGCGCGGCGATAACTGCCTGCAATCTTGACGGCACAAACTGCAGGACATTTGCACGCGGACTGAGGAATGCGGTGGGGTTTGTTTTCCAGGACGGAAGGATGTATGCAACTGAAAACGGCAGGGACTGGCTTGGGGATAATGCACCGCCTGACGAAATAAATCTTGTCGCTGAAAGCGGCAACTATGGCTGGCCAATATGCTATGGCAAGAACATTCATGATACAGACTTCGACAAGAACGTTTACATCCGCAACCCGTGCATGGAGCCGTTTGAGGCAGAGAGTTTTGTAGATTTACAGGCCCATTCCGCCCCGCTAGGTCTAGCTTTTTACAATGGAGACATATTCCCGGAGAAATATCGTGGCGATCTGTTCGCTGCTTATCACGGGTCATGGAATCGTGACGAGCCAACAGGATATAAGATTGTTAGCATAGACATGAAGAGCCTCGCTGTCGAGGATTTTGCTGCAGGATGGCTTCGAGGCAATACAGTTCTCGGGAGGCCTGTAGATATAATCGTATGGGACGGCGACATGTATGTCTCTGACGACAACGCGGGGAAGATATACAGGATCTATTTTACAACTGAAGTGGGTTAAGTTAACTCTGACGACAACGCGGGGAGAATATACAGGATATTCTACGAAGGATGAATCATGAAACAAAAGAAATGGTCTTTTCTTTTTCCTGCAATTTTTGCGATTATTGTGTTGTCTTGCTAAAATGCAATCCTCCAGCAGAAGCGGATGACAATATACTTTACAACTGAAGTGGGTTAAGTTAAACTACTGCTTTAAGCTGATAGAAATTGGTACGGCTGGCGTTTCAGGGCAGCAGAAACCGCGCCTGTTGTTTAATACACCTCAACTTCTATGTCCGTTATCTCCCTGAAGCCGCGGTCGCCTGTTATGAATTTCCTGCATTTTGACTGCATGGCCGTTGCCAGATGCAGGCAGTCGAAGTACGTCAATTTCTTCTGTATCTTGCCGCGGTATTTCGAGCGAAGCAGCCCTGCGAGTCCTGCAATTTCCTCATCAACGCCAATGATTTCTATGTTGGGCAGCGACTGCACGTAAAACAAGATTTCATTCGCCTTCGACCTTTTCCTCCGCGAGACGTGAAAGGCAAGCTCCGCAAGAAGGATGGAAGAAACAACGCCGCGGGAATTCCTCAGGTAGGCTTCTGCCTTTTCTGCAAGCTCCGGGTTGCCGGAAAGCATGTCCATAAACAGAAATGTGTCAAAATACATTTTTTCATGTGATTCCATTCTTCAGACCTTCCTTTACGTGATTAGCAAAAGGAGGCAGCCGTTTTCCGGCTGTCTCCGGGTGTGGAACAGGCTTTTCTTTTAGAAAAAGAAAAGACCTGTGGAAAAGAAAATATTACTCCTCTTTTATTTCCCGCCTTATGTTTTTCAGCGAAAGCTCCTCGCCGGTTTTTTTCAAAGCTTCCAGAGGGTCAACAGGCTTCGGCATGAGAATAATCCTGCCGTCCTCAAGGCTTGCAAGCACCAAAGAGCCGGTTTTCATGCCTGCGGCGTCGCGCATGTATTTCGGGATGACAAGCTGGCCTTTGGATGAAACCCTGATTTCGTGCATTGTCTTCACTTTTCTTACTTTTATTAATTAAGTAAGAATCCTACTATTTAAAGCTTACTTCTACTCCGCTGAAAGGCAATAATTAGCCATGCAGACAGTGAGAATCCTATCTCGCAGAGCAGAGAAATCATAAAATACTGGAAAGGGTATCTTGCTACGCCCGATAGGCGAACGGTGATTGAAATGCAGTATCTTACAGGCAACACAAAAAGAATCGAAGATTCCGATACCAACCGGACTTTTGTCAGGGACGAGAAGGGCGATTACTACGAGGAGCTGGAAAGCCCGTTGGGCAGGAAATACTTCAGGAAGCTGGAAATACCGCTGATAGTCCGCAGGGACATCATGGAAGGCGTGAAAGGGGAGCTATTGATTTAGGTGATTGGCATGTCTTATAAAACTTATCTCATGGAAGCTGTTGGCAGAATTCAAAGAGATTTCGGAGACTATACTCCATCTGCCTTTCCTGCACAATTACTTGCTGATCCGAGCATATCGGATCAAACAGCATATCAAATGGCCAAATTCTGGAGAGATGTCACTACTAACAATTATAGGGCGACAACTAGTAGAAGTGCTGATAGTTCAAGCGCTGAGAATGAAATGCTCAATTTAAGGTTACACTATTCAGGCAACAAAGTAATAGTTATGAATACACGTACTCATGGAGCGGAGGCGGTTTTCACTATGGAACCAAACGGTCTATTTGCCTATCACGGTCCTAGGAAATATGCAACATTAATTGGCGGTAGAGGTGAATTAGGTGATATGCTACCGAAACTTATGACAAATTACAAAAGTTTGTCAGATCACGATCTCTTAAAAGACCATGAAAAGCATAAGAACTGATAACTACTGTTTAGTAGCTAAATCTTTAAATATGGTTCATGTAGTATAAATAGATAGTGATTGTATGCCTGAAAAATCAAAAAGTTATAGGTCTGTATTCTCACCCGTAGGTGGTTTTGACGCTTTTCCAAACGCAGGAAAGCCCGTGTATATACCTATGGAAGGGACTCCTATGAGAGGGTATGATGGCAGAATCCCTGTGTCAAGAATCCTGACAAATCCTTTTGATAAAGCAGTAGATATAGTCAAGGAAAATATAGGTCTTGGAAAGAAACAAGCAGGTCCTGAAGAAATAAGACAACCAGAACAAAGACTAGAACTAGCGTATGATAGGCCTAATTTTGATAGCTCGGAAATCAAAAGAGAACATGCCAGAAGAATGAATTTCTATAACGGGCTTAGAAATATGGGCGTGCCTGAACCTCAATTCATGTCTGATGGATTTTTCAATCGCAAATATTCTATAGATACAAAAGGCGTTACTCAAGACGGAAGGATAATGCTAAGAGACAGTTTGAATGAAGATCCTGACTTGGTAGCTGCAGTTCATGCGCACGAAGCAGCCCATTATTTAGGAGAGCGTTCAGAAGAAGGCGCTTATAGATTGGGTTCTAGATTGCTGGAACAGTCCGGACAATATAGAGCATTGGATCTTTTAAGAGAACTCGAAGCCAACGATAAAAGAGTTTAATTTTCTCTAAACCTTTTTATTCCACTTTTGCTAATTATTCGATATGGCTCTTGAAGACATTGGCCAGTTAATATTTGTCCAACTCCTGCAAATGACGGACTATCCTGGCTCGCCTTTCACTGGCGATATCGCGCGCGACCTTATAATGTTTCTGCTAGTGCCAAGCGTTTTCATTATACTGGTTGTTTACATGATGGTAGGAAGGGTTCTTCCGCCAGGCGGCATTTATAATAAACTAAGAATTTTGCTTGGAATAACAACATATCTTTTCATCATAGCCGGCGGCTACTACAGGGTATTTGCCTTGCTTGCAGGACCGTACTTTATCTTCCTTGTTTTTATCTTAGGCATTCTTTTCTTCATATTGGAACATTTCAGAAGAAGAGCACCAAATGAGTTAAGATCATCATATGGGAGTGGGCACTCTACTGTATCTTCAACTAGCATTCCGCATTACGAGAACATGGGTTTCATAGAACTCAACAAAACAAAAAAGAGGATACAAGCAAGACTGGCAGATGTAACACATGAGATTAGGGAAGCTGAAGCAGGCAAGGTAGAAGAAGACCTGACATACCTGAGAAAAGAACGGGTGTCTTTGCAGCAAGAACTGAGAGAAGTCGAGAGGCAGTTAAATCTGGGAAAAAGGATGGGCTTCTAGAATGGCGCTAGATTTCATAGACCCTGCAGTAATTCCTTTTCTTTCTACGTTCCTGTTCGTCTTTGCGGTGGTCTTCGGCCTGCTGAGCATCGCAAAAGGCAAGGACGACAAGGTATTATTCAAAAACAGCGTCAACGTAATCATAGCAGTAGTCTTTGCAGCTTTTTCTGTAACTTATGAGCCGCTTGTGGCAGCATTACAGCAGTTTATCCCTCTAGCTGCAGCACTGCTCCTGATTGTGTTCTTCTTTGTCTTCCTCAGAAGGCTTTTTGGAAGCAAGACGGGTCAGCATTTCGACGCGCTGCCGTTTTTAGTCGTGATAAGCTTCCTTTTGCTGCTGGTAGGCCTTTTCTGGGATAGTTTAGGGCTTTCAGTACCGGGCATGTCTTCATCCAACATGATGTGGCTCATAGGCATAATTATAGTCATAATGATATTTCTTGCAGCGTACAAGCACTCTCCCGGTACCCAGTAATTCATGTGTAATGCTGTTGCGTTTCAGATAAAGTATAAAAACAAGGAAAGTAATAGAAAATAAGTAAAAGAGTGAAACAAAATGGTTGAGATATCTGCATTTTTAGGGCCTGAGTTCTACGGCTTCATACTGCCTTTCCTTTTCACGTTTGCAATAGTTTACGGATTACTGATTAAGGCAAATCTTTTCGGGAAAAATGAACGCGTAGCTCCAATGCTTGCGCTTGTTATAGCCTTCTTCGTAACCGCTGTCGGAGGACCAACGCTTGCTGCATTCTTCACAAACCTGTTCGGCGGAGCATCAATGTTCCTTGGAGGCATCTTGGTTGTTATATTGCTAGTTACGCTGGTTAGCGGTAAATCCCAAACAATGAACCTGGCTGTCATTGTAATTACCGTGCTGATTGGCGCTTTCCTGTTCCTAAGCTCCAGCAGCGCAACCGGCTTCATCGGCATCGCTGTAGATTCAACAACAGCAACTTTGGCTTTCGCCTTGGTAGTTATTCTGATTGCTATCTATTACATCACAAGGCCTGAAGGCGCTACAGCCAAGAAAGATTGATGGCTTATTTTTCTTTGAGGCTTAACCATGGTAAATCCGTTCGAGGCGCTTGTAACAAACCTGAACGGGCTCGGCTTCTTCGGTTTCCTGCTCCCCTGGATATTCACATTCGCCGTGCTTTTCGGGTTGCTTCTCAAGTCAAAGGCCTTTGGCGAGAACAAAAGGATCATTGGAGTTATCTCGCTTGTCGCGGCCTTCTTTGTCGTAGGCTTCGGGGGGCCGGCAATTGCAGTGTTCTTTTCCAGCTTGTTCGGTCTAGCAGCAGTGGTGCTTGCAGGCATACTTGTGATAGCACTGTTCCTGGCAATGTCAGGAACGGACATCAGCAAGATCGCAGAGAATAAAGCGGTGGCTTATGCCATAGTCGGCATCGGCATAGTGGTTTTCTTTACAGCGGCCGGGTCGCTGGGCATACAGCTAAGCGAAAGCAGCGTGTCAATAATCTTCATGCTGCTCATACTCATAGTGGCAATAGCATTCATCACGAAATAAGAAGGAGAAAACCTAGGTTTCCTGCAGAGAATTGAAAATTCTCTGAGGCTTCAAAGAAACTACGTTCTTTGCAGGTTTTCCTTTCTGCTCAGAAACCGTTAGGTTTCTGGCATCTCAGAGAACCAGAAGTTCTCTGCAGATAATCCTCTTTCCTAAATAAAGAATATATAATGAGTCAGAGAAAAAAGGGTTTTCTCCTTTCCGTGCAGAGAACTTTGTTCTCTGTAGATAATCCTCTTTCCTGATTCAAAAATAATACTTCTTTTTGGGAATACAAAGACTTTTTCTTCTAAGAAAAAGGATTTGTTTTACATTTCCTGCGCAACCATGCCCTGCTTTTCTTTCATCTCGTGGATCAAGTTAGAAAGAGACTCTATGTTCTTTGTTAATGACGGCAGGAACTGCTTGAATGCCTTTTCCAGTCCGCCAACCCGTGCCTGGAGGTCTTCCATTTGCTCTGTGATATCAGATATCCTGGAATCGTAATCCTTTGCCGGCTGCTCCTTTGCAGGCCTTTGCTCAGCCTGCTTCATCTGCGTGCTTAATGTTATGAAATCATTCTCCATTTTTTTCATCTTGTCCTCGAATTTTCGCCATTTTTCTTCCACAACGCCTTCGACTATCTCCTCGACTATTATATCAGGGTTAATGTCATCGTTAACTTCCTGCAGGCCTTCTATAAGGTCTTTCTCTTCGGGCCTGTACTCGTTTAGCTCAGGCAAATCAGGAAACTGGGGCTTTTCATGTTGCTGCATGGGGTTGTAAGGCTGGAAGGAAGTCTTGTCAACACCACGCTTGACAGCAGAAACCAGCGCTTTTTCTATCTCTTCGTACTGGTAACCCACGGACTTGAGGCGCTTTATGACATCCTTGTCGCTCATGCCACTTGCAGTTAACTTCTGCACCTCTTCTACAGGAACAGGACCCAATTGCTTCTTTTTATGAAAGAACATAGGACTCTTATTTAATATGATTTTAAGCTATTTATATAGTTAATTTGCTTTTTTATTCCCTGGTGCGCAGTTCTTCTTCGAGTTCACCCTTTGTAACGAACTCCTGCTTCAATGGCGACAGAAGCTCGAACATTTTTTCTATTTCCTTTATGTCACGTTTGCGCGCGAACTTGTTAACCTGCCTGTTTATCTTTTCCAGGTTATTCCTCATCCTGAATATCTCGTCGTTTACGTTTCTCAGCGTTGCGTTGACGTCTATAAACTTGTCAGTGGACTTCTCCATGCGCTCAAGGCTTACTTCCTCAAGGGAAGCGAGCCTGTTTTCCAGCGAATCTAGCCGCTGCTCGAGATCCCTGAGCCTTGTCATTTCCGCATTGCTTCTTCTGAGCATCTCCTGCAGAACCGCATACACCTTTACGCTGTCGTCTTCTCTTGCCATGATATAGCCTGCTGCTTTATAGGATGTCTTTCCCAGTTTATTAAGTTGTGTATTTGTTGTTCCTTATATCCTGAAAGTTTTTGGGTTCTCCAATCCTTTCTTTGTAAAGAAAGTCTTGGATTTTCATTTTTAATATTCGGGTGCACAATTATTGTCATGGCTGGTGAATACGAGTACAACGAAGAGCGGCAAGAAATAAGGATGAACTGCATCAACTGTGTTTTTGGGCCGAGCATAGAGGATTACGACATTGCAATGGCGATAACCATTGACAAACTCATGGAAGTGAGGAAGCCCGTAAGAATCGTGCTGGCTGAAGCCAGAGAGCACGAATATGATTTCTCAGAATCGAAGCTGCTGCTTGAGGTCGCCATAGCTATCGACAGGATTATGAAGGAAGTAATCTCAATAAAAAACGTTGTGCTGGAAAACTGCAGGGACGATGCAGCGCCGCGCTATCAGTTCCTGCAGCAGTTTGTCAACGATGCGCGCTATGATCCGATAGACGCTTACAAATCACTTCTTCGCGAGATAAGGCACACGCATATCAAAATAGACAGGGAGCTTGACATCACCAAGCAATGCTTGGAACACTATTTGCAGCACACGCTACTGGAGATGCAGAGGCTTTTCGACAACTGCGAGATGATAAGATTCGCCAAAGACCGCCTGACAGACCACAAGAAAAGAAAGCTTTACAGGGTCTTGTTTCATCCCACGGTAAGGCCGAATTTCATGTATACCCATTACATGGCGCTGCCGCCGGCAAACGGGGAACTTATCGAGCGTTACCGGGTTGGCGACAGCGAAGTGGAGATATACAGGATCAAGGGTAAGTTAAGGAAAGCCTATCATTTGATACCGCCTGAATTCAGGCTGCAGGAAGAAGAATACACGCTGCTTGATACAGCACGGCGCATGGTAGGCAGCCATGAACCAAGGGAAACAGAGCTTTCAGATCCGCAGCGCGTGAGAGAGAATTTGTACCGCATCGGCCTGGACATGCTGCGCGATCTTTCCAGGTCAGGAAATTTAAAGTTGGCTGAATCAAGACTCAAGGAGCTCGCAGGCATACTAACCCGCTACACGGCGGGGCTTGGAACCATGGAACTCCTGCTTGAGGACGAGAACATTCAGGACATATATGTCAATTCTCCTGTCGGAGCTGCGCCAATATACATATATCATGGAGTTCATCAGGAATGCGAGACAAACATCATTCCAAGCCATGAAGATGCAGAATCATGGGCAACACGCTTCCGTCTCCAGTCAGGCCGGCCACTAGACGAGGCAAACCCTGTGCTGGACACAGAGCTTTCTGCACCCGGCGGCCGCGCAAGGGTTGCAGCTATCACGCGAACATTGTCGCCAGAGGGGCTGGGCTTTGCCTTGCGCCGTCACCGCGACAAGCCGTGGACGTTTCCATTGTTCATAAACAACCGGATGATAGACCCGTTTTCCGCAGGGCTTCTCTGGTTTATCATCGATGGTGCAAGAACACTTCTTGTAGCGGGGACGAGAAGCGCAGGAAAGACGGCATTTCTTGGCGCGTGCATGGCGCAGATAATGCCAAAGATAAGAATTATTTCGGTGGAGGACAGCGTAACTGGCGATACACGAATCGTTTATCAAAGAAATGGCAAGATAGAAAAAAGCACCGTCAGTAAGCTAATAGATGATCTTATAGAAAAACATGGCTGCGAATACGACTTCGGAAGAGAAGTCTTGAGGAAGAACACTGAAAAGATAAAAGTCTTTTCAATAGGGAAAGACGGGAAAATAAGACTTTCGGACGTCAGTTCTTTTGTAAGACATATGACCAGGAAAGATATATTCGAGATAACAACGCGAACTGGCAGGAAAATCAAGGTTACGGGTGACCATTCTCTTTTTACATTGGGGCAAAAAGGCGAAATAAAACCTGCAAAAGCAAGAGAACTGAAAATAGATGATTATCTTGTAACACCGCGCATATTGCCATTTGAAGGCAGCAGCAAAGAAAACATAGATGTCTTTGACTATCTTGACGATCTGCAAAAAGGCTATTTTACAGGCCCTGATATTGAGAAATGTATCAGATCCAATTGGACCGAAATAAAGAAAAAAATCAAAAACAGAGGAAAAAGAAGTTATTGGAGAAGGAAAAAGATTCTTCCTGTTTCTTTTGTAAAGGAATTTGCAAAGAAATACGCTTTCGGCCAAGATATATACTACAAATCTGCCCACAATTCCAGACCTCTGCCAAGATTTATACTATTAAAAAAAGAAATAATGGAGTTCTTCGGCCTATGGCTTGCTGACGGATGCTATGACAAGAAATCTGTAATAATATCTGTAGTTGACGAGGGCTCAAGAACTTGCGTGAGAAAGATTGCAGAAGAGTTTGGCATAAATGTCAAGATGCACAGTGATGGAATTTCGCTCATGCTTAATTCTTCGACACTGAAGCGCTTGATGGAGATTTTAGGATTCAAAGGGGACGCGTACACAAAGAAAGTCCCGGGATGGGTTTACTCTTTAGATAAAGAAAAGACGGCCTCTCTTTTGAAAGGCCTCTTTAGCGGTGACGGGTATATAACAGACCATGAGATCGGAATAAGTCTGTCTTCAGAGGAACTGATGAAGGATATACAAACTATGCTCTTGCGATTTGGCATTATATTGAGGATATACAACTTTCAGCAGCGCGATAAAACTTTCCCTTCTAGAATAAGTGCTTTGCACTCTTTAAAGGCGTTCAATGAGATCGGATTTTTCCAAAAAAACAAAATGGAAAAACTGCAGAAATTATGCAATAAAAAATCTACGCACGACAGCACAGATATTGTACCATTATCAGAAGAATTCAAGCGTCTAATAAATGAAAATTCAGAAAATTTCAATTATCAAGATTACATATCAAGGGGCAATAACATAGGTAGGCAAAAACTGCTTACAATAGCCACAAAAGTTAAGAGTAATATTCTTGCGTCCCAACTTGCGATGCTTGCAGAATCTGACATATTTTGGGATCAGATAAGGGAAATACGAAGGCTCGAGGACAAAGAGCAATATGTCTATGATTTTTCAGTGCCCAACGATGAAAACTTTATTTGTGAAAACTTACTTGCACATAACACGATAGAACTTCCTATAGAACAATTGCGTGAGCTGGGATACAACATAGAACGGTTGAAATCACGAAGCGTCATAACAAGGGTTGAAACAGAACTCCCGGCAGAAGAAGCGCTGCGAACTGCATTGAGGCTGGGTGACTCTGCACTTATTGTCGGTGAGGTGCGCAGCACGGAAGCCTTGGCGCTTTATGAGGCCATGCGCATTGGCGCACTGGCTAATGTCGTAGCAGGCACCATACACGGTGACAGCGCTTACGGCGTTTTTGACAGGGTAGTCAACGACCTGCGGGTGCCGACGACAAGTTTCAAAGCCACGGATATAATAGTTATTGTAAACATGTTGCGCTCGCCTGACGGCCTGACATCATTCCGCAGGGTCGTGGAATTGACAGAAGTAAGGAAGCACTGGAAATTGGATCCGCTTGACGAAGGCGGATTCGTGAATCTCCTCGAGTATTCGGCGAAAGACGACGTACTCAAGCCGACAAAGACGCTGCTCACCGGCGAATCGCAGGTGCTTAATGACATAGCCTCACGAACAAGGGAATGGAAAGGCAACTGGGATTCTGTGTGGGAAAACATAAACCTGCGCGCAAAAATACTGCAATCGATTGTAGATTATTCAAAGGCAAAAAATAACGCGGAGATCCTTGAGGCACAGGCTGTCATCGAATCAAACTCGATGTTTCATCTCATAAGCAACGAGGTAAAGGAAGAAACGGGCACACTTGACAGCAAGCTTGTCTACGAGAAATGGTACAGCTGGCTAAGGAAAAACTACTAAAGAAGGAGAAAACCAAAGGTTTTTCTCCTTTCTAATCCTCATTCCTGATTAAGAGTATTATTTTTCTTTTCCCAAGGGTTTTCTTTTCCTAGGTCTTTCTCCTTTCTGCTCAGAAACCTTCATGTTTCTGACGTGCTCAAAAGACAGAAGTCTTTTGGCGTCTCGAAGAACCTTGTTCTTCGAAGATCTCAGAGAACTTTGTTCTCTGCAGATAATCCTCATTCCTGATTAAAAATATTATTTTTTTCTTCAGGTATTTTATATAGCGCCTAAAATAAAGAATATCTTATGGCAACGCCGGGGAAAAAGCGCCAGTATTCAGCGCTTTCGCGCGAATACAAGATTTTCCGCGAGGAAGAGAGGGAATCAAGCCTTCCAAGGAGTATCTATGAGAAGCTGTGCATATCCGCTGAAAAAATAATGAAAGTCCGGCCTGACGGAAAAACGGAAAAAACGCTGCAGGAAGCCATAGATTTTGCCCACCTGAAAGTCACGCCTACGCAGGTTTCTTCCCTGACAATGCTCTTTGCATTTGCTATAGTATTCCCAACGTTCGTGCTGATTGCATTAAAGCTTCTTTTTGGCCTGCCGGGACTTACATTTGGTTCAGGCCTTATAGTAATGATCCTGGCACTGCCTTTTGTTTATTACCTGTACATATACCCGCTGCATATCAAGAAACTGTATGAGATGGATGCCGGATCTGAAATAGTCACGCTTATACTGTACATGGCGATGTACATGCGGAACATGCCCAACCTTGAGGGCGCTGTGAAATTCTCAGCAGAGAATATGTCAGGCCGGCTTTCTTACGAGATACGCAAGGTGCTCTGGGATGTTGAAGTCGGCAACTATGTGAATATGCAGGACGCGCTGTTCGAATACGCAAAGAAATGGCGGAAGAACCGCGAGTTCGTCGAGGCTGTGGAACTCCTGGTGGCTTCTCTTCACCAGATAGGGCCTTCGCGCGAAAGGATGCTGAGCGAAGCTGTAGAAGTTATACTAAAAGGGAGCAGAGAGCAGGCAAGGCACTTCAACCAGGACCTCAAGATGCCCGTGATGGTTGTGCATGCGATGGGAATAATACTACCTGTGCTGGGCCTCGTGCTGTTCCCCATAGTCGCCGTGTTCCTCGGCGTTGACGCATCCCTGCTCTTTGTCGGCTACGACATACTGCTGCCTATAGTGCTGTTTTTTGTGATATCAAACATACTCGAGAAAAGGCCTGCAACATTCAGCAAGATAGACATATCAGAAAATCCAGGCATACCTCCAAAGGGAAAATTCAGGCTTGGCAGAAGGTTTTTACCGGCGTTTCCCATAGCTTTTGTCGTGGGCGGTTCAATAGTCTTTCTCGGGCTCCTTTATCACCAGATTGACAAGGAAGGCGTGATTGCAGGGACCATAATAGTTGGCGGCATTGCTGCAGGCCTTGGGCTTTACTTCCTCATGCTCAGCTCACAGAGAATGGGCGTGAGGGAAAAAACAAGAAAGATCGAAACGGAATTCGCTGAGGCATTATTCCAGCTTGGCAGCAGCATATCTACAGGCATACCGGTGGAACTTTCTGTCGAGCGTTCGTTGAAGCGCGTAGGCAACCTGGCAATCAAGGATCTTTTCTCCCGGGCGCTTAATAACATGAAGACTATGGGCATGACGTTTTCCGAGGCGTTCTTTAACAAGGATTACGGAGCCATACGATTCTACCCGTCGCGCCTCATAAAATCCGTGATGCGCACTGTCGTTGAGGCCTCAAAGAAAGGGACAGAAACCACTTCGCAAGCGATGCTCTCTGTTTCGCAGTACCTGAAAGGGCTGCACGACACGCAGGAAGAGGTGCAGGAATCCCTGAGTGAGACTGTCAATTCGCTGAAATTCCAGTCATACTTCTTATCGCCTATGATTTCCGGGGTTATTGTAACGATGGCAATAATTATAATCAGGATATTGAGCCAGCTCTCAACAAGGCTGGCAAATACAAGCTTCACTGACTTCCCGCTGGTGACGCAATTCGGTGCAATAAGCATCACGCCCTTCCAGTTCGTGGTTGTTGTAGGCGTTTATCTTATCGAGACGGCGCTGATACTGGGATTCTTCATAAACGGCATCGAGAACGGCGAGGACACGCTGGGCAAGCAGGACACCATGGGAAAAAGCGTCCTCATCGGCTTCATTGTCTTCATGATCGCCCTTTTCGTGACACTGTCAATATTCACGCCCCTCATTGTTGCAACATTTTAACGCCCTGAAAAACCAATAAAAGGAACCCGATGCAGGAATAATCATGAAGCCGGTATATGTGATAGTCATCGCGCTGCTGGCATTCCTTTTCATATTCATGGTGCTGCTTGCAATTCAAAAAGACGTGCTAGCTGCCTTTATGCAGGAGATACGTCCCATATTCAGGTGATTTTTATGTCGATGGTAGTCGAAGAAGGCGGTTATGCTGTGATTACTGTCATAATCATACTTGCACTCCTTGCCTTGCTTTTGGTTTTTAGCCCGCTCTTGCTGAGGACAAGTTTGTACCAATCGTTTATCAGCCTGATTTCTGGCGGCTAGTTGCTTAATTACTTATATACAACCCTTGCGCATAATTCATTAATGGCAGAAATGACGGTCAGCGCACCGATGCTGATAATCGTTTTCTTAATCGCACTAACGCTTACTCTTCTTTTATTTCAGGAATCAATAACTGACATATTTGCCAAGCAAGAAAAAATAGAAAAAGTAGAAGACCTTCCGGGCCGCATATCGCGCGTTGTGCAGGTCCAGGGCGAACCCAGTGTCAGGATGGAGACATGCACGAAAGACACGGCATACAATTACAAGTTCCGCATAACAGGCATGGAGGCTCTTTTCCAGGGCCTGCCTACAGACGAAAA
>JAGVVX010000018.1 GCA_018304565.1 Candidatus Aenigmatarchaeota archaeon | reverse complement strand
CTCTTATTGTGACATTGCCAAGTGCCTTGCCTCCGCTGGAATCAACGTAATCTCCAGCTTCTGTTATCCTCACGTAGAGCGTTGCGTTCTGCTTTGAGTTTATGGATTGTTTTGTGTCAAAAGAAGAATTCAATATTTCCACGGACGACGCATACGCGTCCCAGTTCCTTATACTGAACCAAGCTTCGCCATAGTCTACCTGGCTGTTGATCGTAGCCTTGATGACAGCAGAATAGTAGCCTCCCGGCCAGTTCCCTGTAAGTGTGCGGTTGGCAGTAAGCGCAACAGAGCCTACGCCGTTAGTTATTGTCATGTTGAGCCCCGTAACATTGTAATCCATTTTTAGCGGAGGCCATATCCACTCGCCTATCCCGCCGTAGAAGTTTATGCTATCAACTATGGCTGTTCCTGACAAGCCGCTTGCAGAAGTCCACCATCCGTTGCCTGCCTCGTAAACGTTCACATTAAGGGTGATGTTTGATGCAGCTTTGTTGGCCCAGTTAGAACTGTAGCCGTATATGTAGAATGCCCTGGCCTCGAAAAATCCGCTTGCCTTATGATAAGTTTCCCTGTCATCGCCAAGTATGCTGAATGTGACAACATGCCGGCCGCCATCCCACGCACCGTCACTGGCCTGCACAGTGCATACGTATCCTCCGGTGTTGTCTACGCCAAGGCATGTAGATGATGTTGCATTCAGCGTTTCCGTCTTGCCGCTCTGTGTATTCAAAATCTTGTCTATAACAATAGTTGCATTGTTAATAGATCTTTTTTTGGTTGAATCAAAGCTGCACTGAGAGCTCCTTCCGTAGACTGAGCTGAATCCTGACAGGTTGCTTCCTGCCAGATTTTTGCCGGCTGCGTTCTGCGCCTCATTTACCTTGATGTGAAAATAAATAGTGTCAGAAGTCCTGAACTGGTACCAATAATCACTTGTGGTCGTGTCAGAGCTTCCCTTGGCTGAAGTGCATATATCATATGGATTTATTCCTATCCTCGTAGTCACTGACGCTGATTTGTTGTTGACATATATTGAAATTATATAGATACCGCCTGTTTTCGGCGGATCTATAACAAGACTGCTTGTAGTTGCATTCCATGCCCATGCCAGCGTTGAATCAGAAAAGTTCATACTACTCAGATTGGCCTCGCTATACGACAGTCTTGTACCGTTTTCATAGAACACTTCAGCAACCTCAGCGTTTGTCACATTTATGCCCGCTGTCTTGTTCTTTGCAGAAAGCGCCGCATAGATAAACTCGGTAGCGCTGAAAAGCTCTTTCAGCGCGCTTTCTGAATCAGAAGGCTGTGCAGATGCTGTTATATCCGTAACTTTAATTGTGCGGTCTGCAGTCTGGTAGTCGTCGCTCTGGTTGAGGGCGACAGTCAGTGTGTAGTCACCAACTATATTGAGCGTTGTTATGTTGAATTCGTAGCAGGCTTTTCCGTCGCAGCTTGCATTGTATCTTACAGTTGAATTCCCAAGAATGACGCCAAGGTTGTTTTTCAGGTTAATGGTGAAGTTGCCTGCCAGGTTCTGCACCACTGTGCCGTTGCCCCTTTCAACAGGATACGCTTCAAATAACACTGTTGTATTCACAAAAGCCGTGTAGCCATATTCAAAACCTGAATTCCTTGAAGCCTTTGTGAACGTCAGGGACCAGTCGCGCACCTGGAAACTTGAGGTAATATTTACTGTGTCTCCTCCCTCTTTTCTTACAGATATCATTACAGTGTAGAGACCGACTCGCATGGCTGACGTGGCAGTGAAAGGTATCTTGTCAACAAAGCCGTTTGTTGAATTAAGTATAATGCTTGTCAGATTCAGAATACTGCTGCTTGAATCAGCCACATTGCCGGTCACGTTATAGATCCCTGTAGGCGTTGTAGAATTGAAGCTCACACGGACTTCAATAAAGCCGGATTCGCCCCTTGTGAAGATGTTCTTAAAGTTTGTAGCCGAGCTGTCTTTCATGTAAGCTTCTACATCGAAAGGCACAACATTGAAATTCGTGAATCCTACAAAACTGTTTGACTCGAGTATGAATGTGCCTGTTGTGGAAGGAGCTGTTGTATTGACTGTGCATGTACCGCGTGAACTGGTTACGCAGCTGTAACTGCTTATTACACTTTCGTTCAGATGCCTCATTGTGACATTCACACTGACGTTGTTTACAGAAACAAAGCTGTCGCTCACGCGCTGCACCGTCTTCAGGGTTATTGACATGTTTTCCGACGAATAGAAGTTTACTTTCGGCAGCTGGAAGAGTATGTCATCTATGCGCGTGTTCACGACAACAATATTCGCCCTTGCTGTTACATTGCTGCTGTGGTTGGCAAGAACCGTGTACGTCCCTGAAGCATTCGGGGCCTGCACAACAGTTGCCGTTGGATTGAAGCTGCCGCGGGAGAAAAAGGTCCCATTTGAGTTTGTGGTAAACGTGTAGTTACTGACCGCATTGTTTGTGGAATTTATAACTGAAACAGCAACTTCTGCATTATTTACGAATGTCGTCGTGTTTGTTGTGGAATTAGTGGTGATATTGCTCAAAATACCGATGATGGTAACATTTTCGCCGGGTCCAAACACGTATTTTGAAACAATCAGTTGAAGTTCATATGTAGTAGCTGCAAACGCGGTAGACGAGAATACACAAAGTAGAAGAACCAGACCCATGACAACAGCTGCGTTTCCCATTCGGCGGCCTTTCTCTAACCACTAGATTATAGATTGTTCAATAGTGATATATAAAGGCAGTGGTGTAAAGCCGCTGTCTAGAACCAGATTTGCCTGTTCGCCGTAATTATAGCCGGCTTTCCGGCAGAAATTAATCTTAAAAACAAGCAAGGAGAGTTTAATTAGGTGATATAATGCCAGAGAATGTTAAGGAACTTATTGAGGAGATAAAAAATCTTTCAGAGCTTATGCTTGATCTGGCTTATTCATCCGTGCTTTTCAGAAGCAAGGAAATTGCGAAGGAAGTTGTCCTGTCCTACGACAGGCTGCAGGAACTCGAGGAAAGCCTTTACGAGCACCTGTTTGCGGCTGCACGAGGCAGGTCGAAAACAAAGCTGATAAGCGTCATTGACCTGGTTGAGAGCGCCAAAAACGTAGCAATCGCCGCAAAAAATATAAGCGAGCCTGTGATAGAAGGAAAGGAGCTGCATCCTATAATACAGGAAGCCCTGAAAGAAAGCGACGAGACTATAGCCAGGGCAGACGTAGCAGGCAAATCAATATTGAAAAACAAAACCCTTGGCGAAATCAAGCTCAGGACATACATAGGGGCAAATGTTATAGCCATCAGGCGCGAAACGCCCCACGGGCACAGATGGATATTCAATCCGAAGAAAGATACTGCAATATATGAAAAGGACGTGCTTATCGGCGTCGGCCCTTCCCAGGCATGCGAAAAACTGCGTAAACTAGCGAAAGGTGTGGTGAAAAAGCTATGAGTGAGATTGATGACCCGGCAGAACACAGAACAAGAGCCTCTTTCGCGCGGATCAACAGTTTACGACGCGCTTTCTGAAAAGGGCAGGACTTTCCTGTCTAATATAAAATCCAACCTCAAGGACATAAAGGAATCTTCTTTTGCACTTATTCTGAGCATCATCACGGGCATACTTGCGGGCGTCTTCTTGGGCAAGACAGAAGAAACACTATTGCTCATTCCGGGTTTGATCGTGCTTGTCCCTGCGGCGATGGGGATGCGCGGAAGTATCGGCGGTGCCCTGGGTTCAAGGCTCTCAACAGCCCTGCATCTCGGCACAATAGACAAGCTTTCCCTGAATGATAAAGTAGTCAGGGTCAATGTTTTCTCGTCCATCATGCTTTCTTTCTTCCTGTCAATATTCCTTGCATTCGTTGCGAAATTCATGACAGGGATTTTTGGCTTGAAGAGCATCAGCCTGTTCTCCTTTATCGTCATCTCAACCGTTGGCGGGATGCTTGCGGGCCTGATACTGGCACTGATGACAGTTATCACCGCTTTTGCCCCAATCATAACAGCACTCGGCGATCTTTTCACAATACCCTGCCTCTTGCTTGCCGCGTTTGTGGTGCAGTCCTACGGCTTTTATGTGGACAGCCTGTCCCTGATAATACTTGTTGTCGGTCTGGTGTCCATATGGTACATATTGCTTAGGAAAGAAGACGCAAAGAAATCAAAAGAATCCTACAGGGCAATAATATTCCAGTCGGTTCTTATTCTTGCTTGCGTAGGCCTTATTGAAGGCGTTGTAGGAACGTTACTTGAATCAAAGATTGATGTTCTCACAAAACTGCCCATACTGCTTGTTCTCTTTCCTGTATTTCTTGAGGAAGGCGGAAACATAGGCAACACGCTGGCTTCAAGGATATCGACAAAGCTTCATCTCGGTACTTTGGATACAGACCTGCGCATCGGAGACGAGATAAAGAAGGAGTTCTTCATTTCCTACTTCCTTTCCCTCGTTGTCTTTCCGCTTACAGGACTGCTTGTCTATGCCTTCAGTTTCGCTTTCGGCATACAGCTGATACCGATAGACAAGCTAATAGTCATAACATCGATGGCAGGACTGGTGCTCACGACTGTAATAATAATAGCAACATTCCTGATAGCACTGCTCTCTTACAAATTCGGCCTCGACCCCGACAACACAACCATACCTGTTGTAACGGCTGTTGCAGACATACTCGGCGTGCTGTCCTTGCTGGTTGTACTGGGAGCATTCCATATATTGTAGTCAGAAATTCTTGGGAGAAGCGAAGCTTCTCCGAGATTCCGAAATACTTTGAATTTCTAGAATTCCAAAAAGCATCTGACATAATTAGTAACCACGCGCCTGTAGTCTAACGGTAGGACCTCAACGTAAGGGGGTATGCCTTCCAAGCTGATGATCCGGGTTCGAAAAGGCTTTTCTTTTTAGAAAAAAGAAAATCCTTGGGAAATCTGCAAAAAGCGAAAGCTTTTTGAGATGCCAGGAACCTATGGTTTCTGAGCAAGAAAAACATAAGGAGAAGCCTACGAAATTCCCGGCGGGCGCACTCATGGGTAATTCAAAGTCTGATGTAAATCAAACAATAATTTCAAGGATATGAAACAATCCGATTACACAGGAAGCTCACCTGTGCGTATTTACAAATTTGTCCCGCGCAAATTCTGGATGCTAGGAGATTCTATAAGAATAAAAGGAAGCTAGTGGATGTGAGAAGGGAAGTGAAGGTGAAGAAGTAATGCGAGGATTCAAATCTCGGCGGGCGCATCTATGGAACGGGTTATAGATAGAACTCTCTTTTTGAACGCTTTTGAAGATTGGAGATATAACTTTATAAATTTTCAGTATCGGCAGGTTTTTTGTTCGTATTGATATGCATCTTAGTAGCATCGTATTTCTTCGTCAGAGAAGGTAACACCTTTTTTGGGACAATGATGTTTTACATATACTTTGGTTTTGCGGTACTAGGAGCTGTGCTAGTGAGTTTTGGGCTAAGAAAATGGTATAAAAATCAAAAACTACTTGACAGAAGGTTACGTGCAGAAGTTCATATTGTAGAACTTGAGCGTAATGTGAAAAGATTAGAATTCAAGCAGGCATCCCTAGAGGCAAAGAACCCTATAGAGTCAAGGGGTCAAATGTTCCCGCCAGCAGCAGAAGCTATACCAGAAAATACAGTTCCTAAAGTATACGAAAATAAGACGGGCAGGACTTCAAAAGAGGATACAACATGACTAATGATATAGAAATTGCTGACTTTTCAAATCGAATAATACAGGCATATAGTGCTACAAGTATATTGCAACGAATAGCTGATATTGTAAATTATAATCCGCAATATTCAAATAAAGAATTTATTCAGATAGGAGAAAGAGTACTGTTACCTAAAGAATTCTTCGAACGCAATGATATAGATAATACAGTACTAGCCGCAGACTTCGCTCGTTCAGTTGTTTTAGGAGAGAAAAATTTCTTTCTAAAGCATATGATTAAAATATCTGAAGATGAATTAATACCAAGGATTAAACTAGATAGCTTTAATTTTCAATTAATATCTGGGGCTATTTTAAAAAATATTAACGACCCTACAGATATTTTTATTCCACTTAAGGAATCGTACTACAATGCTATTTATGATCTTTACGGACGAGAAGTTTTCAACGAAGGTAATGCAGAATTTATCTCAATAGGTAATTTTAGATTGAGAGTTCATTGGGTTGCAGACGAATCTATAAAGAATATTGTAGCTATAGATGAACGTGGTACAAGGATTATACAAAAAAGATTTGAAGATATGATAATACCGAAAGGTTTCAATCAACCAAAGTATAGTTTCAGACCTAAATCAAACATTAGGATTGATTTTGCTGAAAGTAATCAAGAAGATAAATTTGATGTTTATATGAGAACTGTGATTAGCATTGAGAATCCTAAAGAAAAATCATCTTGTGTTATTGAATTTACTTTATAGTTAACTTCTTTTTAACTTTCCCATAAACCTTGAAAGGCTTATCAGACCGAGCATGTTTTCTAAGATAATGCAGCGAGCTTTTTCTTATGCATAGTTTTTTCTACTTGAAGAACTTCCTGAGCGCAGGATGCATGTCTTCTGCGTAGCGCATTGCTATCTGTTCGTACATGTTGTGGATGATCGATACTGTCAGCAGGATGCCTGTTCCGGTGCCTACGGCGCTCGTGAAATCAGCAATGGCTGCGATAAGACCGATTATGAGGCCGCTGAGTACTGTAAGTATTGGTATGTATCTGTCGAGCACCTGCCCCACGATGCGCGGGTCGCGGCGGAAGCCGGGCACTGACATGCCCATGTCATTTATCTGCTCGGCAACGGCGCGGGAGTCCATGCCGCTTGTCGACACCCAGAAAACCGAAAACACTACAGAACCAACAACGAACGCAGTCAGGTAGACAAGGGCGTTAAGCGACGCTGCCGCTGTAGGCAACCCGATGGAAAAGTTTGTTACAAGAACTGCAAGAACAAACCCCACGACAATGGAAGCAAGCAGAACCTTAAGCGCATTCTGGTATTTCAGGTAGAATGCAAGGAAGCCTGCCGCGAACACAACAGCAAGAAGTATCATGAAGAAAATCTGCGTCTGCAGGTCACCCGGCGGGCTCAGGAACGAAATAATTCCGCTTACGGGCAAGCCGTTCGTATCTATGCAGCCCAGGAAGCCGCAACGCAATCCGCTTTCGGTAACCCTTGAAGAGAGTGTTGCCATGAACTGGAGGTTTGCTATCAGCGCGCCGACAAGTATGACGGGTATGTTGCTTGTGTACATCAGGTTCAGCGGCCATCTTCTGGAATAACCCCTAACCGACGCGAACGCTATTGGTATCTCAACGCGTATTGCCTGGATATACACAACAATGAAAAACACGATTATTGTCGCAATGATAGGCAGCAGCGCAATGAAAGCCTGGAATACCTCGCCCAGAGTCATAAATGTGAAAAACTGCAGCAGCAAACCGGCAGGAACAGTCTGGCCTTCGGGAGTAATCGGGTTGAAAATCCTGACAAATATCTGCTTTGATACGCCGGCTGCTATGAACAGCGATACGCCTGAGCCTATGCCCCATTTCGATACTATCTCGTCCATGTAAAGTACAAGTACGCCGCCAAACGCAATCTGTGCTACTAGTATAAGGAACATATCAGGCGACGCAGGCGGCAACGCGCCAAAAGCTACGAAAGCGTAAGCTTCAAAGAACGAAAAGAATATTGCAAGGAGTTTTTGCGTTCCCTGGAATCTCTTCTTGCCCTCCTTGGATTTTGTGTCCCATGACAGGATCTTTGAACCAACCAACAGCTGCAATATTATAGATGATGTTACTATCGGGCCTATGCTGAGCGTCATCAAAGTGCCGAGCGATGCGCCCAGTATGAGCTCAAAGAACTGCAGGCGCGGCAGCGCTCCTGCTGAAAGCCCGTAAAGTGTTATCTGCCCCAGGAGAAGGAATATCAGGAGTACAAGCGCAGTCCACTTGAGACGGGTGATGAAATTGAGATGTGTCTTAGGCTCCTCAATTCCGGGCAGGCCTGAAACAAACTTGTCATAAAAGGACATTTGGAATCATCCTACTTTCTATGCCTAAATAAAATTTCTTCAGCTCTTGCCAAAGCAGAAAGAACATAGGGCATGTCCGGAATCAGGCTTGCTACATCCGTATTGAAGAGTTCAACCCCTGCAGTAGCCCTTAAATAATCTGCAGGCAGCGCGGCTTCTCTAAATCTTCTCTCCAACTCCCTGTACATGCCAAGAAGTATCTCTCTTTCTTCAAGCTTTTCTTGTATCCAGTCAGATCCCATCTCTTTACCTCTTTTTATTCTACTATGACTCCGCCGGCTTCTTCTATCTTGAGCTTTGCTTTTGCTGAATAACTAGGAATCTTGACTTTAACGGCGATGCTGATCTTGCCTTTTGAAAGAAGTTTTTGGTAACCCATTGAAGAAAGGTCAATAACTTCTGCATGTTCCTGCACTGAAAGAATCTTTTCCACGTCACCAACATTGATTATTTTTATGGATTTCTTATTGTGCCTTACAAAACCTTTGTATCCGTAGTGATCAGGCTCGTAGTTTACAATATACGAATACTTGTGCTTGTGCGAGCCGCCGTAACCGTGCCCGCCCTTGCTGCCTTTTCCGCGGTGTTTCTTCTTCGAGCCCCAGCCGTGTGTATGCGTGCCTCTCTGTCTTGTGTCCTTTTTCCTGAAGCGTAGTGTCATGCTTTAACCCTCATCATTGCATACCTCTTCCATTCCATGAGCCTCATGCCGCCGTTATATCGCTCCTCCAGCAGTTTTGCTGTTGCTTCCGGCATCTTCAGGTCCTTCCGGCCCAGGCCGCCCTTTGCGCCTTTCTTCCTTGCAAACCTGTATACCTCTCTTGGGTTCAGGGCAGAAAAATGACGGATTCTGTCATCAACAACGGATTCAGTCGGTTTTTCCCCGTATCTCAAGACGAGTTTCTCACGACCGCTCATGTCAACAAAGACAGTCCTTCTTTCGTCTGCCTGTGTTTCCGTGGTGAAGTAACCGAGAAAGCCAAAATCACTGACAGGCTTCAGGAAAACCTTGTACTCGGGCATTTTTACAGCATCCTCTTTATGAGATCATTTATGTCGTTTCCGCGATAACCGAGATCGCCTTTTGGCCAGCGTTTCTTCAGGGTCTTGAACCCGCCCCTTGGCGGAGCAAGCCTGTACACATTGCCTTTACCTTTTTCTTTCAGCATCTCAAGCGTTTTTTCTTCTGCCTCTCCCCATGTAACATAGTCTTCTGATTTCTTTATCATGCCCACAATTTCCGATGATTTTGGCACGAGTGCAAGCGCGTGTTTCGTATGCAAGCCAAGCATGCGCATCGTGCGCTCTACGTCTTCCCTTACGCCAACCCTTCCACGCACGCGCAAAACAGCTAATTCCATTCATCGCACCTCTTCAGTTATTTCTTCAGGTTCTTCAGCAGCTTCAACGACACGCTTGGTTTCATTCTCGCTGTGAATTTTCATCTTGTTTATCTTCTTGAACGCATCAAAAACTGCAAGAGTATAATTCATCCGGGTTCGCGGATCGCCTAAAGTCTTTGACCATATGTCCCTGATGCCAGCAAGACGCATTATCTTCTTGCCTTCATCATAAACTGCAAGGCCTATTCCTTTTGGTGCAGGCATCAGCGTAACCCTGACAGATCCTGACTTGCCCTGGATCTCTACAGGTATCGAATGTTTTCCGCCGCAGGAGCACTCCCATGAGCCGCAACCGCGCTTTACTGGCATGATATTGAGTTTCGCAGCTTCGGATGCCTTCTCTGTTGCAACCCTGTGTTCCTGGGCTTCTGATTTTCCAACGCCAAAATATCCATCTCCGTTGCCAACCACCACCAAGGCTGAAATCTTGAACCGTCTTCCTGACCTGTGCATTCTTGCTGTTCTCCTTGTAGATGTTCTTTTTATGCCGCCGCCTTTTCCCGGAGTTCCACCTATGAAAATTATATCGCTTTGCAGATTTGGCAGCAACTTGTCAACGATCTGCGGCTCTTTTATCTTCCTGCCGCTTGCAAAAACCTCGTCAAGCGTGGCTACCTTGCCATCAAGCACTAGTTTTCCAAGCTCTGTTTTGGGTTTCCAATTTTCCGTTGACATGAATTCACCTCAAGACCTCAGATATCTTTTCTTTTGTCTGATTGAAAATACCCGGCAGATTTTCCGGATCGCTGCCGGCCTTGATATACGCAGCAAAATGCTTTCTGAATTTGTCTTGGCTTTCTGATTTCATCTTTTTTGCATATTCGGCAATATGCACGCCTTTTGTCCTGTTGTCATCCGGCAGTATTTCTTCAGCAACATTTATGCCAACACCGGCGTCTTTACAGCCCTTCACTGCAGCAAATATGCGTGAGCCTTTCACTGCCCTGTTCAATCCAATATCAACATTACATTCCTTGACGCCAGCTTTAAGGCAGAGTTTTCCAAAGAGAAAACCAGTCAGGTAAGCTGCCGGGATGTTTCCAAGATGTCCTTTCCAGCCGTATTTCAAAAGCATTTTAGAGAAAACTTCGACGGATGTCTTGTCGCTTGAACCCATGAACTCGACTGCCTGTATTCTTACCCCATTCAAAGACCTTCGGATAACTACCCTGTGCTTGCTTGATTTCAGCAAGGCTAAACGGTTCTTATAATCCGTTTTCAGTTCTCTCCTGCGTTTTAATGCTAACATAGTCATCGTCCCGACTTTTTCTGCAGATCTTTCACCATCATTCTATCACAGTTCTTTTTTCTTTTGAACCCGAGGGCCTTTTCTTTTCCTAAATCCTCAAAGAACGGGGCTCTTTGGGATGCCAGAGAAGCTCCGCTTCTCTGAGCAAGAAAAGGGGCTCACGCAATCTTGCCGTGCTTGTAAGGTCTTGTCTTGTTGTACTCCATCTTCTGAAGCACTTCCTTTTCAATGTCAATCCCAAAGCCTTCTGCCAGGTCTATTGTCCTGATTATGATATCCGCCAGCTCCTCTGCCATCTTTCCTTTTTCCTGTTTCCTGTAAGCGTCGCAGCATTCTCCTGCCTCGCTGACTATAAGCATCAGGGCCTCGAGGAAATTCCTGTCGCCGCCTTCCCAGAAACCTTTTTCTTTTGCTGTGCTGTGAATTTCCTTTGCAAGTTCTTTCATAGTTTTTCCATTTTCCATAACAAATCCCTTTTCTCGCTCAAAAACCAAAAGGTTTTTGGCGTGTCAAAGAACCAAAGGTTCTTTGCACATGAAAGAAAAGGTCTTTGTGCTCAAAGAAGCATAGCTTCTTTGGCATCTCAAAAGCCTTTTAGGCTTTTGCAGATATGCCCCAAAAGAACCATCAAAGACCAATTCTTCTCGATGTTTATTTTGACACGTCATCCCTTTTCATCAGGTTGTTTCGTTCAATATAAGTCATAAGATGCGCACGGCTTCTGAAGAAACCGCTCTTGGATTTCATGTAAAGTTTCCTGTACGTGATTTTCTCTATCTTCTGCTCGCTGCGAAGCTGTTTAAGCTGGCTTCTTAAGGCACGTATGGTCCGCATCCAGTGCCGCTTGCTTTCCCCGGCGTGATGGCCTTTCCTTGACCCGGGACCGCGTCTTCGTCCCTTCCTTTTCTGCAGCGCTATCTTCTTTTTCCTCGCGTTGCTGAGACCTTGTTTTGGAAGCGCTTCTATCAGGCCGTCTTTGACCAGCCTTCTTACATCCTGGGCGGTTATTGCTTCTTCTATGTCATGTATCCTTTCTGGATCAAGCCAGACGCGGGATTTACCGCATTTCAGCAATCTTGCTGCAATAGTTTTCTGCGTTTTCAATGTCATAACAAATCCTTTTTCTTTTCAAAAGAAAAAGTCTTTGTATTTCCAAAAAGAAAATACAGGACTTTCTCATTATATTTCTTATCTAATTTTCCTCCTACGTCCAGAATTTTGTCTGGGGTTCTTTTTGCTTGCCTAGTACTGACACATAATACTTGTTGAAAGCGATGTCGCACCTGCTGCAATGATATGTTTCCTTCGAGAGCTGTTTACTAGCGTCCCCGCAAAACGGACATTTCCCATCGCCAAATGCAACAAACATTTTCACACCTGTTTTTCTTCCTTCTTTGCAGATTCTGCAATCTTTTTCAATACCTTCTCTTTTCTGAGCAGGCTTTTCACCCGCCTCATGTTCAGGACAGTAAAGCCCTTTTCACTGGCTGCTTTGTATATCTCAACAGCCTTCTTCGAGCCAACTGAGCCTGAAATAAATATGCCTGAATTCTCTGGAAGACTTCCCAGCTGCGAAGCTGTGCGAATGTTGAAAACCCTAAGGCCTCTGATCATATGCATCTTTGTCTTTTCTGTTCCGTAACCGACCGAAGGCTTTCGCCCGGAGCCGCCCTTGCCTAGGCGAAGTTTGCTCTGCCTGCCTCTAGGCTTTCGCCATTTAATTCCAAGTTTTTTATAACGAAAATAATCCTGTTGTTTGAAATTCTTGCTCATACACCAGCACCTCTTAACAATTCAGTCAGTCTTGCTGATTGGCCTTCAAAATATATTTTATCAAAAAATGCATCATATCCAGCTGGTTTCCATTCGTCTTCTCGGACATGATCCTGACTCATCAGAACCATATAACGCCTTGGTAGTGATCCTTCTTTTTCAAGCCTTCTAATTTCTGAACCAATTTGTAACCCGGTTTCGTCTTTGTGATCAATGAACCGGAGGTCACATAAGACTGCATCAGGATTATCTCTCAAGTATGCTGCGGTTGCTTGTTCTGCAGTGGTTGCTTCTATTGTCTCATAGCCTGCCCTCTCCAATGGAATTCTGCACCTGACTAACCAGTATTCTTTATCATCGACTATTAAGACTTTGCTCATATTTTATCCCTTTATTCTTTCGCCTGTCTCCAGATATTTGCCAGTGAGATAAACCCCGTCCTGGAATACGCGCCTGTCCCGCTTCGTGATCTTGCATGCCTGCTCTATATTTGCAGCGGTCTGGCCAACATCCTCAATGCTCACGCCAACAATTTCAAGCTCATCTTTCCCGACATTGACTTCAGCATTACCGATTATCCTTGCGGTTCGCGCGCCTTTCTCGCCCACGAAATTTCTTATCTGCACTTCCTTGTCCTTCACGCTTATTGTAATCGGGAAGTGCGTATAGAAAACCTTCATTTTATACTTGTAACCGCTTGTCGCGCCGCCGATCATGTTGCGGGCATGTGCGGCTATGGTGCCGCAAAGACTTCTTATTTTCTTTTCATTGGAATCTGCGACTATTGATATTTCATTGCCGGATCTTCCAATAGAAATTCTTTTTGAAAATCTTGGATCACTGAAATCCTTGCTTATCTGGCCCCTTGGTCCTTTAATGGTGATTCTTTTGTCGTCTATCTGGACATCCAGGTTATCAGGAACCATTATTCTCTTTTCTATTTTCTTGTCGTCCATGATTATCATCTTCAATATACGTAAGCAAGCAGCCTGCCGCCCAGGCCGGCTTTGACAGCTTCCTTCTGCGTCATTACGCCCTTCGATGTCGATATTATCAGAAGCCCGAAGTCCTTTGCCGGAAGATACCTTGTCTCCCATTTCTCGTATTCATTCCTCTTTACAGGCAACCGCGGCTTTACAGCCCTTGACTTGTTTATTTTGCCAACCAGCTGTATCTCAAGTCTTCCGGATTTTCCGTCATCTATGAACTCGAATTTGCCTATGTAACGCTCTTTCTGAAGGACCTTGAGGACGTCCTTGACTAGGGATGAAGCAGGCACTACACATGCCCTTTTTCCAGTCTTTTCAGCGTTAGATATCACGTGCAAAACGTCAACAAGCAAGTCATGTCTCATTCTTTCACCCGAATTTCCTGAAGCCCAGATCCTGCGCCACTTCCCTGAAGCAGCGGCGGCAGTACATCAAGCCGTATTTTCTTATTATTCCATCCATTGAACCGCATCTGATGCATTTTCTGGAACCTTTGCCGAATTTCCTTTTAATAATTTTTCTGCGAACCATAAGTATCATTCTTCAATTTTAACATTGAAACGCTCAGCAACAAAGTCTATTGCTTCTTCTTTACTTATCATGTGTGACTTGCCGAGTTTATTTGGCAATTTCCTTCTTTTTACCCTGTATCCGGGCCTTTCAAGCGTGACAGCAACATCAAAGCCCACCATCCCGATCTTTGGATCATAGTCAGTTCCGGGAACATCTATGTATTCCTTTATGCCGAAGGAGAAATTCCCGGTTGAGTCAAAGCTGGTTTTTCGCAGCATGTTTTCTTTCGCTTCGAGAAGCCTTTTGAGCATATCTTCCACATCTTTTCTAAGAGTCACTTTGCATCCGATAGGCCTGTTTTTTGGAACGCCGAAAGTTGAGCGTTTCTTTGAATGTGTTATGACAGCTTTTTTTTCAGTGATCATTTCTAATATGCTCTTGGCGTTTTCAGGGTTCATGGTTGATCCGCATCCAATATTCAGGGTTATTTTTTCTATTCGTATCTTTTTCATGGGATTCATTTCAAACACCAACACTTATCACGGGTTTTTCTTTGCCTACGACAAACACAAAATCTCTTGGAAGACTGACGCTTCTGTTCCCGAGCGACACAACTGCCTGATTGGGCTTGGCGCTTCTCGTAACTATTATTTCCTGAATCTTTCCAACGTCGCCGCTGTTGTTGCCAGCCGTCACAAGCACCACAGAATTCTTTTCGAGTTTCAGCACTTCCTTTACATTCATTTCAGGCAAGCCAATAACAAGAACGTCTCCTGTGGAGCATTTCACGTTTGAAATCATATTTGTCCCGTCGTGCATGTTAATCTGCAACTTTCCACCAATCCAGTGCTTGTCCTCCACCCTGCAAAGCCTCACGCCCGTTTCTTTTCCTTCGATCTTCTGCAGGTACAAACCGTTTTTTGACACAAGCATGCGATATTCCTGGTCGCCGACAGACAGTATATCCATCAGGCCCACGGGGAAATTCTGCCTGGACCTCTTGACGCCATTGACTTTCACGAATCCATTGAGCAATATCTCCCTTGCTTCTTTCATGTTATCGGCTGCTTTCATGACGTCGCGCAGTATTACGCCCAACGGCATGCATTTCTCTTTCGAGTGCGGCCCAGGACTGGGGTTCACGCTGTATTTCTTTGTTTTCCTTTCAATCGGCCAGAATTTTGGCGCTGCGTGTCTTTTCAATTTTGACATATATCATCACTGTTTGGTTTCAGGGGTTTTCCTTGAAATTATCTTTTTTCTTTTCTTGTCTTCCAGATTGACTTTGACTATGACGACATTGCTCGGGTCTATCGGGACTTGGATGTCCTGCCCGGAGACCTTTTTCCTTTTAATGCCTTCTATGAGAATCTTCAGGCGCTTCATGTCAACTGCCGAAACTGCGCCGCGCCTTCCGCTGAATTCCCCGCGCCTGATTTCTACTTCGTCGCCTTTTTTCAGGACCATGGATCTTCTGCCCAGTTCTTTCCTCAATCCTTTCTGAAGATGAGCGGACAGCATGGAGTGCCTGATGTGTGATGGCGCATTATACCTGTATTTCCTCTGCTTTCTTGGCTGCTTGCTCGCCACCCAAAACTTTGAAAACGTTTTCCTCATTTTTTTCACCTGATAACCCTTATTGCATAACAGGAACCATATTTCTGACACCTGACATAATCATCACAATACTATGCTTGCTATCTTCCCGATAGCTGAAAACCGTTCTATGACTTCTTTTGCTATCACAGTCCTGATTTCTGTTCCCAGCGGCTCAAATGTCTTTGGATTCACCAAGACACCTGCGTTGTCAGAGAACTTGACGCGAGTACCATCGCTGCGCATGTATTCCTTTGCCTGCCTAACAACGACAGCGTGGACAACAGTGCCGCGTACCTTTTCTTTTCCCTTTTTCACGGAACAAATGACAACATCGCCTATGCCGGCCTTCGGCAACCTCCTCAACCTTCCCTTGTACGTCTTTACAGATATCACTTCCAGCTCTTTGGCGCCTGAATTGTCTACACAAACGAGCCGGGTTTTCAGCTGTATGGACTTTGTTATGTTTGCAGACAAGCCTTTCATTTTAATGCCTCGGTTATCTTCTCAATCACGACAAAACGCTTTGATTTTGACAGCGGCCTGCATTCTGCTATCACTACGATCTCGCCTTCCGCAGCAGCTATGCATGCCGGGTTGAAAGCTGCAACCCTTGAATGCCTTCTTTCGTATCTTTCGTATTTAGGCGAAAAATGATAATAGTTCCATTCAACTATTGCAGTGTTCAGGGCTTTTGCTGTCGCAACTCTTCCCTTGAAGAGCCTGCCGCGTATTCCAAGCTTTCCATGCCAGGGACATTTGTCATTATCGCATGTTTTTCCTGGAGGCTTTGCTTCAACACCTATATTCCTGTGTTTTACCTGTGTTTTTGTTTTCGCCACACTATCACCATTACCACTTGCTGAATTTCTTTTTGATGCGATCTTCAGGCCTCGAGACGATATATTTTCCTTCTATGTCAACCATATGTGAATCGAGTTTCAGCCTGAACACGCATCCATCCTTCTGGATGCGTTTTTCTTTTTTGCCTGATTCTATTATCAAAGTCTTCATTGTTTCGTCAACAATCTTTCCTTTTGTCCCTATCTGGCTTTTGTTCTTTGACGCGACGACTTCGCATTCCAGGCCTATGAGCTCATGCCTGAGTATATTGTTAGGAATCCTCATGCTTCAGGCACCTAGCTGATCTCAATTATATCTGCAGGGAATCCTTCCTTTACGAGTATCTCCTTTGCCCTTTGCCTGTGGTCTCCCTGTATCTCGAGCTCGCCGTTTTTATACGTGCCACCACACGCAAGCTTGGATTTCAAAGTTTTCAAGAGATCCCTGATGTTGATCTTTGACGAATCTATTCCACGTATGACGGTTGTATGCTTGCCGTACCGTTTCTGGACTAGTCTGATTGTTATTCTTTGCGCTTCCTTTGCTATAGTCTCGCATATGCACAATTCCTTTGGAAGACCACATTTCTGGCAATTCACTTCTTCAACACCCCTCCTATTTCAGTCTTTACAGTCAGTATCCTTGCTATTGTTTTTTTTATGTGGCCGATTCTGCCAGGATTCTTTACAGTCCCTATCTCACTTGCGGCCAGTTCTTTAGCAAGTTCCAGCCGTAACTCCTGCAGCTTCGTTTCAATATCCTTCTCGCTCATCTGGCGAATCTTTTTTGTCTTTAGTTCGGCCATTCTTACTCACTTGCCTTTGCAGCTTCTGGAGCAGCGTCAATGTTCTTTTCTTCAATCTTCCTCATCGTGATGAGTTCGGGCTGATTTATCATTATTTTCACCGTTATGCCGATGCTTCCGAGCTTGGGCGACGCCACAGCAAAACCGGTAATAACATCTTTCATTGCCGGGTCTCCTGCTTTCTTCAAGTAACCGGCAGTGAATCTCTGTGTCCTGCTCCTCTGGCCGGAAACCTTGCCTGAAAATACTATCTCGCAGCCTATGGCACCCGATTCCATTATTCTCTGCAGATACTGGTTTCCCAGCCGCTTGTAGTTCACTCCCGATTCTATTGCGGCTGTAATTGCCTGCGCGACAACTGCTGGATTCATGTCAGGATCCATTATTTTCTGGACATCTATTTGCGGGTTTTCTATCTTGAACTTCTGTTTGAGCAATTCTGCGGTTTCCCTTATCTTTTCCCCGCCCGTGCCGATAACCAATCCCGGCGTTGTCGTATGAATAACAATACGCGTTACTATCGGAGTGTGCTGTATTTCTATCTCGCCGCACTTTGCCTGAGTAAACTGCTTCCTGATAAACTCCTGCAGATTGACCAGCTCCTTAGCTTTCTGTATGAAAATTCTTTCCTTCATGACAAATCCCTTTTCTTTAGGAAAGCAAAGGTCTTTGTATTTCCCAAAAGAAAACAAAAACCTTCTTCCCATAACTTTACTATTTCTCTCCACTTTCAATAGTTTCTTTTTTGACTGGTTGTTTCTTTGCCGCAGTTTTTCTTTTGTCGGCGCCTGTCGGGATGTCCTTGCCGACTATCTCCTCGACTTGTTTCTCTAATTTTTCTGCCTGATCCCTGATTCTTTCTGTTTGTTCCTGCATCTCCTGGATACATTTGCTGACTTCATTTTGGATCCGAAGTTCTGCTTCCTTCTCCTTCTTCTCAGATTTGTTCCCTGGTGGGCCGATGCATGGACCATCAGGTGGCCTGCGTCAAGCCCAAGCGCGTCTGCATTTTTTTCGCAGGAGTTAAGCAGCATGAGCATTTCCTTTGCAGTCTTTGTATAGTATTTCCCGTCAAGGTTCCTGCGCTCTTCTGCAAGATCCTCGAGCAGTCTCTTTACTCTTGTGAGCGGCTTTTTCTTTATCACCCTGCACAAGAATGCAGCATGCTTTGCAGATATCCTGAGGTTTCTGCCGTAAGCCTTCGCGTGTTTCTCTCTTGGAACAAATGTATAATGCATATTAACACCTTACTTCAGCGGAACGAACTTGGATGAGCGTGTTGCTCCCAGCCCGGGCGCTGAGTGCTTTACCCTTTTTCTGGTGAGCGCAAATTCACCGGTATAATGGCCAACCATGCTTTCTTCTATAATTATCGGTATGAACTCCTTGCCGTTGTAGATGCCGATCTTGGATCCGATCATCTCAGGCAGTATTACCATGTCCCTGACATGCGTGCGGACAAGCTTGTCTTTCCCTTTTGAGCGCCTTACGTCCTCAAGCAGTTCCTTTTGCTGCTTATTGAGGCCTTTCTTCAGCGAGCGCCTTTGCCTTGAAGGAAGAACATGATTAAACACCATAAACGTAAGGAAAGTTTTTTGCAGTTAAACTAAGACTTCTACCACTTCCATCTGAAGTCGAAACTAAATAATGTGTTATGTTTGTTTGAAAATCTACCCCGATAGGATAACCTATTTCTTTCAGCATTTCCTCAACTGATTGTCTATCACTCATCATATTCAATGTCGCTTGAAAATCTGTATGTTCTATTGTCATAACTATCACTTCTTTCTCCTTCTCTTGCCGACGCGCTTGGGCGAGAGAGATCCTACTTTCTTTCCTGGCGGCATGTCGCGTGAAACGGTCTTGTGCTTTCCCGGTTTTGTCTGGCCGCCGAACGGGTGGTCAACAGCATTCTTTGCTACACCTCTTGTCTTCGGCCAATACCTGTTGGACGCAGTCATTGCATAGAACTTGGTCCCGGCTTTCATGAAAGGCTTCTCGATGCGCCCTGATGCCGCAACACTGCCCAGAGCTGCCTTGCAGCGCGATGAAAGCGTTTTCTTTTCATTTGACGGCAAAAGCACGACACATCTCCCTGATTCCTTTGAAAGCAATGTTCCAAACGCCCCGGAAGTCCTGCATAATTTCCCGCCGTCTCCTGGATGGAGTTCAATATCATAGACCCTGCTTCCTTCCGGTATTCTGCCCAGTTCAACGATGCTTCCTTCTGTCGGTTCTTCCAGGCTGATCCGCTGGCCAACAAACATGCCGTCGCACGCTAAATGAAGGAACTTGCTGCCTGAAAATCCAACAACAGCAACGGGAGAAAATCTCCCCGGCGCATCGACTATGTCCACTACAGTTCCGGATTTTTCGCCGGCGGGAAGATAAGTATAACTAACCTTTCCAAGATACCTGTGGCTAGGCGCGCGATACCTCGGACTTCCTCTTCCTCTTCTCTGCTGCCTGAGATTCTTTCCCATGTCAACCAACTAATGCTTCCATTATTGCATCATATCTTTGCCCGGGCGAACAGCCGTCTGTAATCGGCTCGCCTGTAGCAATATATATTCTTACAGAACAACCAAACTCAAGGGATATCCTGTTTGCCAGTCGTGTAGTTTCTCCTGCTAACACAACATTCCTTGGCGGTTCATTGTATGCAACTATCTCTCTTGGTTTTCCACTTCCATCTTTTTGTACTCTTATTCTGTCAAGATCGTCTTTCGTGAGATATTTCATTTGACCCATCAACCAACCAATATTTTCTTTAAAGCCTGATATCTCGTTTCTGCCGTCAATCCGTCGTCTATCATGGCTCCTTGCGCAAGTTCTACATCAACAGGAACGCCGAATTCATCAACAAGCATATTTGTCACTGATGGAATCTGTCTTTGCAGCACTTCATCTTTTGGCCTCTCGTATACAATTATATGCGATCTGCCGTCTCCGTCCCCTACTATTCTTACCCTGTCCAGATCCTCTTCAGCGAGATAATTTGTTTGAATCATTTCATCACTTTGCCAGGTATTCTTTCAGCAGATCTGCTATCGTATCAGTGCAAGCTTCTATTCGGACATTGCCTCTGTCCATTCTGACTGTTGCGCCCGGTATTGCAACTGGTTGGCCATCATCCAGCTGCATCCTGTACCAAGCCCTATCACTATCAAACTCAGAATAGGTAAGGTTAAGCAGCCTGTCAACTATTCTTCTTTCATACGGAAGTTCTATTGTTGGCATTGATTCACCGTCAAATTATTCCCAACCGGATTGCGATTTCTCCGGCCTGCCCGGGCTCCCTGAATTTCACGAAGGCCTTTTTCCTGCCAGACTCGTCAATCATCGTATTCACGCGCTTCACGCTGCTCTGGAAGGCCTGCTCTATTGCACGCTTGATTTCTTCCTTGTCGCTGCGCCTGTTAACAATAAACACAAGCTTGTTCTGCGCCTCAATCATCTGCACTGCTTTTTCCGTCATAAGCACAAAACGAAGTGTTCCAAAGGGATCCATCGCACCCTTTTCTTTCGCAGCTGGCGCGGCAGCGATTTGTTTCTCTTTCTTCGAAGGCTTTGACTCTGCCTTTTGCTGCTTGGCCGGGGCCTTTGGCTCTTTTCTTTTTTCTATTTTCCTGAGTATTTCTTCTGCCTCTTTTTTCACGTCTTTTTTTTCAGGCTTCTCTGCTTCAGGCGTCATGCTGTTTCACCATATATTTCGTCAATCTTCTGAATAGCTGGCTTTGTTATGATCATCAAGCGACCTGCATGGGTTCCGGGAGCCAGCGCTTCTACCGTCATGGAGCCTGCAGTTGAAACATCCACGCCTGCTATGTTTCTCGCAGCCTTGGAAAGGCCGCATTCCTTGGAGACGATTACCAGGGGCCCTTTCTTCTTTCTGTACTGCCTGCCGCGCATTTTACCTTTTCCTGCACGGACTTTCTTTACTGCGCATCTTTCGAGTTCGTTCGGTATGAGCTTTGCAAGTATCTTCAGCACGTCTTTTGTCTTCCCTATGTCTTCCATGCTGCCGGCAAAAATTATCGGTGATATCTGCGTTTTGTGGCCCCTTCCTGTCACAATATCAAGGCTTGCAGCAGCAGCCAGCGCTGACCTGATAGCAAGCGATCTTTCCTTGTTGTTGATCTTCTCAAGCCATATCTTTTCAGCCTTCGGCGGGTGCGCCTGCCTGCCTTTGACCGCTTGCGGCGCAAAGCGCGCAGTAAAATGAAGGCTGCCCACTTTGCCGTGTATGCGGGGCATTCGGGACATCTCCTTGTTCATCATGGCCCATCTGTACTTTCTTTTTCCGTGATAATGGGCGCTTGTCCTCTTTCCAGAAAGCGGATCCGCGCCATAAGGCTGCCTTTTTGCGCTGCGTTCTGACAAAACCGCGCGCTTTATCACGTCAGGCCTGTACGGAGTGCTGAATAAAGGCGGCAGCTGTATATCCTCAACCTCATTGCACTCGGAATCATAAACTTTTGTCATAATTATCTGACCGCTTTTCTGCTGCCTTTATTACCCTTTCTTCTTGGTATGTTGAATTCTGTCATCATCATTCCTCTTATAAAATTTGGATCAAAAGAAATTATATCAGCAAACTTATCTGCTATTTTATCTGCACTCAAATTCACCAGCCAATACTGCGTTGCCAAATATTCTGGCAAAGATTGTGCAAGCCCATCATCCCTGACTTGCATTTCCAATGCGGCGTATGTGCCTATATATCTCGATCTCTCAATTCCAGGATCATCTAGCGTTCTTGTTCCAACTATTATTTCCTCGAAATCTATGGCGCCTGTTGTCTGGTATGTCATTTTATTTCCCCTGCTTGCTTTCAACAGAGACATAACGTATGTCAGCAGGCACAACCTTTTGCGTGCGCACTGATTTCCTGATTCTTACAAGCCTTTTCCTCGGCCCGGGAACGCTGCCTTCAATGAGCAGGAAAGTCTTCAGGTCTCCATAGCCGACGAAACCGCCTGCAGGGGTTATTTTCTTACTGTCATCGCCGATCATCAGGACCCTCTTGCTGAATTCGGTGCGCGTGAAGAATCCGTATTGCCCTGCGGCCGGCACGCGCCAGTCGACTTTCCTCGGGACAGTAGAGCCTATGCTGCCGACGTGGCGGTGCATCTGCTTGTCTTTCCTGAACTGTATCCTTATTCCGAAACGCTTTACAGGGCCGGTGAAACCGCTGCCCTGTGTCACAGCACTTGCATCAATATACTCGCCAATTCTGAAGACATCAACGGCCTTGATCTCCTTCCCAAGCATGCTGCTGGCGTATTCGAGCTTCTTATTCAAGTCGCCGCCAACGGCAATCTCGAAGATTTCCGGCTTGAACTTCCTCATCCCGCTCTTCAAAGGCTGCGTGCAAACAACCAGCCTAACGTCATCCACGCCGCTTGTATCGCAGTCCTTGCTGCCCGGATTCGCGGCCCCGATCTTGCGCTTAATGTCTATCTCCTTCGGGACTTTTGCCCATTTTTCACCGGCTGTTGAAAGGCCTGAAGGCGTCTTTTTGTAGTAGCGCACAGCCGCAACAAAGAGTGCGGGCGCGTCAAGTATTGTCACGGGAGAAAATATTATTTTGCCGTATGCAGGGGATTTAGGATTGTTGTCTATGTGCTGCACGTGCGTCATCCCTGCCTTCCAGCCTGCAAAACCAAGCGGCTTTGCGTCATTTGAAGGCTGCCAATGGGATACCCTTGGGTAAATACGCTTTGCCCTTTTTCTGGGCCAGAACTGGAGCGATCCGTGTCTTGGTCTTGTTCTCTTCGGCATTCATACCACTTATGCAATTCTTAGTCTAACCACTAGAGCCTATCCACACGTAGAAAACGTTAACCAGACTGCCTGGTCATGAGAGCAATAGATAAAATGACGAAATAAGTATTTAAGCATTCTGTGTTGCTGCTAATGCCTTCGTGGCTTCATCAGGTCGCTTACATCGGGAGGGTTTTGCATGTATGATTTTAAGTCTGGTGTTTTTCTTCTCGCTTCCTCTTCCCTGCCGAGAACTATCAGCGTATCCGCGCAGCATATTTGCCTTTCTTCTCTTTGGTAAATGCCATCGCTAAACATCCAAGAATTGACTTCAGGGTTCCCCGGCCACGGGTTGGTTCCAAAATAGCCAAAGACTTCAGCTATCTGTTTCCCATTGTCGGCCCACAAAGCCATTATCAAGAAATCATCCGGTTCAAATAACTCTGTGTATTGTTCGAAAATCTTTCCAATATAAGCCTGCGGAAGCTTTCCGTGGTTGTCGGCGTCTGTGAAAACGGTTTCATGGACATAAACCCTTGTAGGCTTCGCTGCATGCTGCATTGAAAATCTTCTTGAGAAAGGCATAGTAGTCACATTCAAAATTTTTTGGCCATAATTAATCTATGTATGGAAATCTTCTCGGTTTTTGAAAAGAATCAAAATCTTGTCTAATTTTTTCTATCGCTAAGTAGATTGGTGTATTTGTCGTATAATCAACACCAATTGGGTAGCCTATTTCTCTTTGAAGTTTTTCTGCACCATCTCTTAGAGACATAACTAATAGTTCTGACTCATACTCTGAAGTCAGTGGTGACAGGGGTGGTGCACAACGTATTGCCGGGGACATAATTATTACCTCTCCATTTTTGTTTAAATATCATCTTGGTTTCCTTTCTTTTGCACGACGTACGCCTATATATGGATATGCTTCATCAGGACCTACTCCACAACAATATAAGTGAGTTGAATCTAGTGATAAAAAACCAGCAACAGGTCTAGGTTTTCTGGGACCTCCACAAGGTCCAATGAAATTAACATCATTACTAGTTCTAGTCGGCAAACCAATTGAATCTAAGGTGGATAGATCAATTGCTTCTCCATACAATGGAATAAGTCTTTTAAGTCTGTCTCTGCTAACTGGATAAATTTTCCGAGCATACAAACCAATCGGATAAATTTCATGCTGACATGCCATACGTAATCGGTCTTGGCTAGTATCATAGATATTAACCCTGTCGATAGAGAATTCTGCATCTAACCATTCTCCTTCAAAATCCTTTCCTGAATTAAATATTTTACCTAGAACTTCGTCGGTTGATTCTTGGTCTAATTTCCCACCTTCCCCATCATAAGCTGTCCCAGATTTTAGCAATTCTATAAAATCAAAAAATTGTCTTGGTGTTAACATCAATTCATTATTTCTTGACAAACTTTCATGAGCTTGTTTCCAATTTGCACCATAATAATCTTTATCCATAGGGACAAGCAAATCTGGATATTCATATACGTGGCTATGACCTATGCTAGGTACAAAATATCCATCATCTAGCATATGCTGCTTAGCTGGTAAGATTATATACCGACCTCTAGTTTCAACTGGCATATTAAACATCTTCGTAAACAATCTCGATGCCGACTTTGCCGGAGACTGTCGTGTCAGGAGCTGCCGAGAATTCTATCGTGTTCAGCTGCCTGAAGTATTCCTTTGGTATGGCTTCGCCTATGAT
The DNA here is from genome assembly GCA_018304565.1 of Candidatus Aenigmatarchaeota archaeon. Classification (GTDB taxonomy): domain Archaea; phylum Aenigmatarchaeota; class Aenigmatarchaeia; order GW2011-AR5; family GW2011-AR5; genus JACPDL01. Next base: position 992 of record JAGVVX010000018.1, on the reverse strand, counting down.
CTTGTTGTCGTTCAATATTACAGCAGCGCCGCGAGGCAGCACAGTGATTCTCGCAGACTTGAAGCCCTGCAGCTCGTTGTCCAGCGTGAAATCAAACCTGTCCTGCGTTACTTTTTCCACGTCAGCGATAACAGAAGCCTTGATCTCGTAAACAGCCGGCGCCCAGAATATAAATCCAGACGACGTGACCTTGATCTTGAGCAGGCCTTCGTTGTCCTCGTTAACCGGTATTATTAGTTTGCCTTTTTCATATCTGGCGGCAAGATTAGCCGTCTTTAATGCTGCATTGTCAGGCACAGGTTCAGGTTTTCCCCTGAATAACTCTTGATCATCAAGCGTAACGACAAGCTCCCCAAGCCTGTTTGTTTCTTTGACTTCTATAACAACCTCCTTGACAAAGGATTTCGGCACGTCAAGCCTTATCTCATTGCTGCCGAACAAGAGGCCGTTGAACAGCCTTTTAGCCGATACGAATGAATCCTCTTCCTTGAAATTGGCGATGTCTATGCCGAACTCCAGAAGCCTTTTCTTCTCGCCCGGTGCCTTTCCGTCTTCATCAACAATATCAAGGCTGCCAACCGTTATTGTGACGCTGGAAGGCGTCAGGTCAGTGAGCCCTTCAGCATCACGTGCATTGAGTGCGGCTATGTATCTGCCGTCCCTCTGGTAAATATGAGTAAGTGTTTGTATTGATTCTACTGTGGGCAGGAATTGTGCCTGGCCATCGCCGAAATCCAATACACACGAAACAAGCCGTCTCTGCAAGTCCCTGCAGCGTGCGGCAAATGTTACTTGCAGCGGAGCAGGGCCGTTTGCCGGCGTTGCCTGCAAGTCCGTAGTAGGCGCATTGCCTATGTCCGATTCAACTACGATTGTAACTTCAGCGGGCGTAGCGTCTATTCTGCCCCTCTCATCAGAAGCCCGGACCTTTGCTATCCTTCGCAGGTCGCTAACCTCCGGATTGACATAAACATGGCTGATCTGCTGCGGCG
>JAGVVX010000017.1 GCA_018304565.1 Candidatus Aenigmatarchaeota archaeon | reverse complement strand
CGGTTCTGGAATATTTCTTTGGCGGGCAGATAAGCAAAGATTTGATAGGGAAATTCAATGAGTTAAGGGAAAGAAAAGACAAGATTGAAGCCATAACAATAAGCGAGAAATACATCGATTATCTGTGGAAAATCAAACGGGCAAGAGAGACAGTTCAGTACGGCGTCTCTATAAACTACAAAGAAACTGGCGTTATGATGAGAAACGCGAGAGAGTTTGTAAGCAAGATGAAGCTTGTCTTGAACGAATTGGACGAAAAACTGGTTGAGATTGTTGGCAAGAAGACAAAAGAATTATATGATATTGCAATGAAGAGTTATGGATAGCCGACAAAAGATTTAAGAGTTGCATCGCTGGCAATTAGATTTTGCCAAGCTATTAAAAAACTCCTGTGAAGATTATCGCATGAAAGCTCTGGCTGTTTTATTATTTTCAATAATCTTTGTATCCGCATGCATTGAGCAGCCAAGAGAGATCAAAGAGATAACTATTCCAGGCCACGGCAGCCAGGTCTATACGTTTTCTAATGACATAAAAACTGCTTCAAAGGTATTTGCCAACGATGAGCAGTCAATAAGGAACATATTCCTGCAAAACGAGAGAATCATGCTGATTTTTGACGGCTCAAGCCAGCAGGATAATGCTTACTTCACTGTTGTAGCCACAAACCTGGGGAAGATACAGACATATCTTGCTTACGAGGGCATGATATCCTCCTTCGAGCCAATTTATTTCATAGATGAAAAATGGTATGACAGGACAGGCACAGAAATCCTGAAACCTGAACTGAATAATTCTTTATGGCTTAAGGGTCCCTCAACCGGAGCCAACGGGACATCTGTGACAGTAGAAGGCAATACAATCTACCTGCAGGGCACTGATTACAAGAACCTGACGCTTGCTGCCGACAAGCTGGTGCTGGTTGTTTTCAACTATGAGCCAAGCTCGTAGCTGTGCTTGGCTGATGGGTAGCTGTGCTGTGGCCTATTTCGGTTCTGGTATTCCCAAGTCTTTGCATATTTTCTTGGCAAGGAAATCGTTAACTTCTGAATGTCTTGGAACTGAAGACGTCCTTTTCGCGGCCGGATTATAGAAAATCGTATGCCTTCCGCCTTCTCTTAGCAATATGCAACCATTAGAAGTTAGATGGTCTGTTAGATTTCGGCGCTTCATCACAAATCTATTGAAATCTTTTCTTTTAATACATCATGCCCAGAAATCTCTTTTTCCGCCATTTCGCGGTTAATCTCAAGAACAAGTTTTAGTGCGTCGAGCAGGTTTTCTTTAGCCTCTTTCAAGTTATCGCCCTGGGTATTTACGCCGGGTATTTCCTCCACGTAGGCAATATAGCCCTCTCTTACCTTTCTATAAACAGCCGTAAGACCGCTTATTTTCTCCTTTTTCATATGCTACACCATTTCACTATAAACATAGCAGTGAGATAGTTTAAATTCTTTTATAACCTGAAATTCAGATACTCTAGCATTAGGGCTCGTAGCTGTGCTTGGTTAGTCTTCTGAAGGACAAATTTGGTGGTATCTTGAGGGAGATCAACAGGTTTACCGGATTTATCCGCCAGAACAAACTAATCTGCGCAGTCTTCTTGTTCTCGCTTTCCTTCTTCATCTACCAGCACTCCACTGGCTTCTCGTGGGATTTTTCCGCCTATGTGCTGAATGCAAGATACCTTCTTGGCGAAGGCTTTAACTTCGAGTGGATAAGGCAGCCGCTGCCCTCTCTAATAATTCTGGCGTTCAGTTTTCTCGGCCTTGCTTCTGAATATGTCTATATTATTTTCGTATCCTTGCTTCACCTCTACTCTTCACTGAAGTTTTCTGAGAAGTTTGACGTAGACAGAACGGCATTCTACGTCTTTTCCATGAATGTGTTTGTCCTCATATTTGCCCTGAAAATGGGAAGCGAACTGCTATCCCTGGCCCTGCTCCAGCTCTTTCTTGCACATATCTATGAAAAGCGCTCTGGCATTTACTACGGTTTGTCTGTCCTCGCAAGATACACCAATATCAATTTCATAATCCTCTTCCTTCTTCAGAAAAAAGCCGGGAAAATAGTTTTTTCGCTGCTACTGGCACTGCTGGCGGCTATGCCGTGGCTCATTTTCAGTTATGCAAATACAGGCAACCCGTTTATCGGCTTCATCGATTCTTACGCGCTGAATGTCAACATGCGCAATAGAGACGGCGTTGCGTCGCCATTTTTGGCCACGGACCTGCTGTTTGCGTTTAATTTCACCCTCCCGTTATTTCTGATTGGACTGTCTTCGCGGAGGAATAAGAACTATTATCTTATTCTTTTTGTTGCCGCGCTTTCTGTGGTTTCTTTTGCTACGATACCTATGAAAGAGGCAAGATATCTCTTTCCGATAACTATCGGCGCCGCTTATTTCTCGGCTATTTCAGTGAAAGACTACGAATACAAAAAGACCCTTCTTTATGCATTCGTCCTTCTCACGGCCTTATCCCTTCTCTTGATGCCATCTGCAATCCGCGAGCAGGAAAATCCGCAGCTGTACACGGAATTAGCGGGAAAGAACATAACATGCATGGCCAAGTCAAACGCGTGGGTGCCGCTAAATTATTACGGGCTGCCAAGCGAACCTTATCCTGAGAAGGAGCAGCTTGAAGCTTCCCTGAATAGCGGCTATGTAGTTATACTGGTCAAGGGAATTAGCTCCCCGGATTATCTGCACAATGAACCGTTTCTCAGGCAGCATCCTATAATGGAAGAAACAAAGGACTACATAATCCTTCAGGGCGAAGGCTGCAGGCCGCAGCAGAAATCCGGGCTTATTTTCCTGGACAGGGTTGCCGACTATTACGAAACGCTGGACAGGAATGTCACGAAGTGCGAGATTGCCTTCGACAATATCTGCAGATATTTCCATGCCATGTAGAAGCATATGCAGCAAAACCGCTTATAGATTCTTTTTATACAAGGAATACAGCAAAAAATCTAAGATTTCTTGCGTACAGGAGAATCTTCGATTCTCCTTGTACCACCTGTCTCGAGACGGTGATATTAGTGGTATTCCGGTATGCTCAGAAAGCAAAGCTTTTTGGCATGCCAAAATTGCTCTGCAATTTTGAGTATAATACAATCCACAGATATTATTTGTGGCATTTCTATGAAATACCAGCATCTTCAGATAGTGGATCGTATTTATAAATTGGGTTCATTATTATAGCATGGAAGCATACCTTATCAACCTGTTATTGTACAATGCGTTTCTTGTGCCTGTAATTTTCTTCTCTGTGCTTTACTACATGCTTGCATTTACATCCTTTTTTGTCAAAGCACCAAGATACAGCTTTCCAGATGTCAAAGACGGGCAACTGCCGAATGTTACCATACAAATACCGGTGTATAATGACCCTGTAGCTGTCAGATGCATAAAAAAATGCCTAAATTTCAATTATCCAAAGAACAAGTATCATATAATTGTTGCTGACGACAGTAATGACGGCATTACACCCAAGATCTTGGACGGTTTTGTTAAAGCAAAAAGAAATGTGCGTATCGTAAGGCGAGCCACCAGAAAGGGCTTCAAGTCCGGTGCATTGAACAACACGCTTAAGCACTGCAAGGGCGACATTATAGTCATTTTTGATTCTGATTTCGTGCCAAAGAAAGATTTCCTGAGGAAGCTGGTAACGCCGTTTACTTTTGACAAGGAACTGGCCATTGTTCAATCACGCATGAGTTTTGTCAACTATGGTCAGAATATTATATCAAAGTTTGCTGCAGCGCTGCTGATAGTCTACCATCAGTGCATTATGCCCCTGCAGAACAAAACAAAAACAGTCTTTTTCTGCGGGACTGGCGGAGCCATCAAAAAAGATGTCTTGCTATCAGTAGGCGGATGGAATGAAAAAAGCGTTACAGAAGACGCAGATCTCTCCCTGCTTATAATGGAAAAAGGCTACAAAAACCTGTACATATCAAATCTGGAAGTTGCAGGCGAAGTGCCTTTTACTCTCAGAAGTTTCTTGAGACAGCAGATGCGCTGGGCTTACGGCCTGACACGCGTGTTTATGGACCACTGGAAAAAGATCCTATTTAGCCCAAGTTTCACAGCTCCGCAGAGGGCAATGATGATATTCATGACAACGGGTTACGTAATCACTCCGTTTGTCCTTGGAGCGGCCATTACAGGCCAGTTGGGCTGGATCATAACCCCGCCAAAGCCATTGCTGCTTTCAGATTTAATAAACTTCCTGAAAATGCTGTTGTTATCTTCAGGATTCGTGGCGCTGGGTGTAATGGGCCTTCATCGTGCAGGAAAATCAAGGGATATTCTCAAGCTCTACATAGCTGTTTTCACAGTCGGCATTATTCTCTCAGCCGCAAATTTCGTTGCTTTTGCCCGTTCTGTACTCAACATGCGAGCAGGCTGGATAAGAACACCCAAGATGGGCAGTAGTTTCATAATAGAATTCTTCAAGAACGCCTTCAGAAGGAAAAATAATAAATAAATGCCGCATCACAAGCTTTTTTCCCATTTCTCTCCGCGATCTCCAGTCACTAGCTCATAGACCATTGAAAAAAGGTAGATAACAAGCGTGACAAGATAGTAAGGAAAGAAGAAGAGAAGGGAAGCGATGCTGTAGATATTGAATCCTGAGAATTTTATGATGGAGAATAGTGCGAATATGAAGCTCAGTGAAAAAATTATTATTGTCAGTATGTTTATCATGCTGGCTGCATAGATCCCATTGCTTACATTGAATATGAATTCCACCATGCCAAAAACAGTGAACCATTTTAAAAAATACGCCAACGCCGCAAAGGAAACCGCGTTGCCATAAGATACAAAATACTGCAGGTAGCCTGAGATTATCTGGTAGAGCACAACGGGCAAATATATTATTGCATTCAGGAACCAATAGATCTGTGTCGGCATGGTGTAAAGGCCAATTGTATGCCTTTTCAGAAGCAGGTCAGAATGTATGCGGAGTGTTTGGATTGTTCCCCTGTTCCATCTTATTCGCTGCTTAACAAGCCCGGAAAACGTTTCTGGCACCTTTGTCACTGCTATTGCCTCAGGCGCCATCTTGATACTATATCCGGCCTTCATAAGATGGAGGCATATATCATAGTCTTCTACTGCAGTATCGCCTTTGAAGCCGCCTACTTTTCCCAGGGCAGATTTCCTGAAAGCACAGAAGCCCGGAACTATGCAAAGGCCGTTTACTTTATCAACTATATAGCGCCAGCTTGAAGAGACTGCATACTCAAAATGCTGGAACCATGTTAAAGGATTAAGCGATTTCTTCACGCGCAGGGTTGCTGCAACTGCGCCAACATTTCTTTCACTGAAAGGCGCGACAAGTTTCTTCAAAGAGTCTTTCTCTATCAGGGTATCGGCATCTAAAATCGCAAGTATGTCGCCTTTGGCATAGCGCATGGCAAGGTTTACTGCTTTTGCCTTGCCTTGATGCGTACCTTTCACGAGTTTAACAGCTGCATATGAATATCTTGTTGATTTTGCAAAACCCTTCACTATTTCTGCAGTCCTGTCTTTCGAGCCGTCATCAACCACAAGTATCTCAAATCTATCCGGATAGTCTGCCGACAGAACGCTTTGCAGCGTTTCTCTTATGTTCTTTTCTTCATTGTAAGCAGGTATAATCACTGAAAGCTTTGGATACTTCTTTAACACGTTCTTTTTCTCGGGCAAAGCAGCTATGATAAGCCATGAAGAGTAAAGGAAAATAAGTATTACTGTTGTAAATGCAATGAAAATTTCTAAAAGCATCAAATTCCCTATGCAGTTTAATCCTTTAACGCTTAATAATTGATCGTGAAAAGAAACCTGCGCAACCTGTACATAGTGGTTGGTATTATATCCGCCGTTTTATATGTCTTAGGAATAGTTACTGGAATCTATGTGCAGAAATCCCTCCTTTCGTCAGTCGAGACAAATATCAATTCCCTTAAAAACGATGTAGAGAACGCACAGCAGGAATATATACTCTTTAGTTTGAGCGGCAAGGAAAGCTGCCCAATACTTTCTTCTTTGTCGATTGAAATAAGCAATAAGCTCCACGGCCTTGCAAACGAACTTATAGATCTGGAAAGCAAAGGCGAAAGCGGTTCGAAATTCACTGAACTAAAAAAAGAATATGGCGCACTATCAATACGTTCATGGGTACTCAGGTCCTCGATAAATGAAAACTGTGATGAAGGCATCTTGCCTGTGCTTTTCTACTATTCTGTACCATGCCCCGACTGCTTGCAGCAAGGAAGAATTCTGGATGAACTCAGGGAAGAAAACTATCTGGAGAAAGCAAGCGTATACGTTCTTGACAAGGATATAGACCATCCATTAGTCAAGACGCTGGTTAAAAGCCACAATGTCACTATAGTGCCCTCAATTGCAGTGGGGGATAAGGTTTATCAAGGATTCATAAATAAAGACAATCTTATAGATATCATATGCCAGGAAACAAACGCAACAAGGTGTTTAGCAAAAAGCAAGCCTTTGTAGGCTTTATCAAGCCGACAAAATGGAAGATGATTGCATTAGTTATTTTTTACTTCAGCAATTATATCTCTTTCCTGGGGCTATTGTTCAATTTTCCCATATACTATCTTTTTTACTGGGGTGAGCCTTTGCAGCCATTAGAAGGCACGATTGCGTTCACCGTGCATTTAGCTTATTTGTATCTTCTTTCATGCCTGATAGTTCGAGTGCTAAGATGAACCCTTAATCAGCTGTGCCAGAACAACAGTTGCATAGCTTCCTTTCGGAAGTGTAAAATATAACTGAATATAGCCATCAATTCTATTGAATTTTATTTCCGTTTTCACAAAAGCGGCTCTTTGAGTTCCGCTGCAAGACAGTTTTAGTTCGTGTATCTTGAAATCGGGCGGTTTCACGCCCTGCTTGGCCAGTATTTTAGACAAGAGCTTGTCGGCTGCACTATTGCGCAATACAGTATTGCACCCAACAATCCGGAGGTTTTTCACCGCAATCTTTTTCTTGATGCATTCGCCCAGCGCGGTATTGAAAATCCATGACTGGTAGGCATGGACGAAGAATTTCAATCTTCTCTTTTCCACTTCATCAATTTTCTTGAATTTGTTCTTCTCATTCCCATTTATCAGCTTTAGCGCTTCTTTGAAATCTCTTTTGACCAGAAGCCCTCCGATTATATGGTTGTTGCACCTGTTGCCAAATCTCTGTTCCCCAAAGAAGTTCGGGAAGCCTTCCTGGTTTATCTTTCTTACAGCACTGCCGGGATCCTTAACACGGGTTCTCCTGAGCGTTATGACAAAATGATTTCCTTTGAGGCTGCCCACTGATATCTGCTTGTCTGTATACCCAAGTTTGAAAAGCTGGACGTTTCCCAGATCAAGTTCCTCGAAATCTGCATCTTTGAGCGTAATGTGCTGTGTTGTTACAGCAAACTTGTCTTTAAGGCCAGCATAGCCAATGGAATCCCTGCTGGTATCAAGATATTTTGCGACCGTTGCCAGCGCAGCCTGAGTCGTTGTGCCGGTCTTTTTCATGATATACAGCGTGTATTTCTTTTCTATCTTTTGAACGCCCTTTGATGTTCTGGAAAATAGTCTTGTGAATTTGTCATCTATGATCTCATGAACTACAAAGTGTTCAGGCTTTTCTATCAGGCTTTTGGTGCGCATAGAAAACAAATCCGCGCCTCAAAGAATCCGCAGATTGCCGGTGACCTTGTCTATCTTGCTTTCCTTATCGGGCCCTATGCCCAACGCCGTTATAGTGCCGGCTTCAATTTCTGTGTGGCCTGCATCGCTGATAAGGGCATTAGGTATCTTGGACTTGTCGCATGCGGCTTTAATTTCCATAAGCTCATGCAGGCTGGAAACTTTCAGGACAACCTTTTTCTGGCCTTCTTTTTTCCATTCCGCGGCAGCAGCTTTGCCGACCTTGTCAAGTGCAGAAACAGAGGCGTGGGCTGATTGTGCGGCAGTCTTTCCCTTGCTCATCTTCACGTCGCTTCTTACAACAATTACCTGCTTGTGCATGTAATACATTACACTGAAGATTGTTTAAAAAGTATTTATTTTGATTTTTTCGCAGCTTTGATCGAATAGTAAATCCTCTGAAAGGCGCTTATGTTTGCGAGCACGGCAAGCAGGACTATGGTGTAAGACAGGAAGCTCTTGTCGTATGCAGCAAGGATTATACCAAGAACAAGTATCAGCATTCGTTCCGCACGCTCCATGATGCCGCCTTTTATCTCTTCATCAACCAGGTCTTTTTCTTTTGCTGCAGCCTTTGCATAAGTTGTCAGCATGCTGCCGAACAAGTAAACGTATAACCACACGTAAATCTGGAAATATACCTGCGGCAACGCAACAAAAAGCAGCGCAAAGATTATTATGGCTTCAACGTAGCGGTCTGCAATGGTGTCAAGATATGCTCCAAGCTTTGTCACTCTTCCTGTGACGCGAGCAACAGAGCCATCAATAAGATCAACGAAACCAGAAATTAAAAAGAGCAGGGCTGAAAAAAGGAAATCTTCCTTAACCAAAAAATAAGCTGATATCAGTGCAGGCACGAAAGCCAGCACAGTCCATTGGTTAGGGCTAAGAGGCAGTTTGCTGAAAATAATGCCTATTCTCACGCTCAATGAATTGAATTTCTCTCGTCTTTTGAAGAGCATCCCTATCGCTCTCTTTCGCCTCTGACGAATTCTTCGGTCATCTGCTTTGCAAGGACATCTGGAAACTGCTGCGGAGGGCTTTTCATGGTGTAAGCAGATATCGAAAGCAAGGGCCCGCCAATTTTGCGGTCAAGCGCAAGCTTGCAGCAGCGGATGGCATCGATGACCACGCCTGCTGAAACAGATTTATCCTCGACATCAAGCTTCGCGTCGATATATATCGGAACATTACCGAATGTCTTGCCTTCTATCCGAATATGCGCGATTTTCCTGCTTTTAAGCCAAGGCACGTAATCGCTTGGACCTATGTGGATGTTTTCATCCTCCAGGCGCGACATCAGCTGGCTCTGCACTGTTTCTGTTTTGCTTATCTTCTTGTACTTTAATCGCGAGCGTTCAAGAAGATTAATAAAATCCGTGTTCCCCCCGAAATTCAGCTGGTACATCCTTTCGACCTTGCCGCCCCTGTCGGCAAACAGCTTCACCAATGCCCTGCTGAGTACCGAAGCACCCAGCTGGCCTTTGATGTCGTCACCTATTATTGGCAGCTCTGCATCCTTGAATTTCTGGGCCCATACGGGGTCTGAAGAAATGAATTCCGGAATGCAATTTATGAATCCGCATCCTGCTTTCAAAGCGCAGTCAGCGAAATATCTTGTGGCTTCATAGCTGCCCACTGGCAAGTAGCTTATGAGCATATCCGCGCCGCTTTGTTTCAGTTCTTTCGCTACATCGACAGGCGGTTTCTTGTCCACTTCAACAAAGTTGCCAAGCATGGACCCTATGCCGTCAAGAACCGGCGCCTTCATGACATCAACGCCATAATGCGGGAGTTCTGCAATCCTCTCGGTATTTATAGTATCGGCATGAGAAACAGCTTCGCTAAGGTCTTTGCCTACTTTTTGCGAATCCACGTCAAAAGCAGCTACGGGCACGATGTCGGAAACGTGATAACCAGCGATTGTAGGCCACAGGACTCCTGGAATTGCGTGATCCTTGTTATTTCTGTAAAATTCTGCCGCCTGCAAAAGAAATGAAGCGCAGTTGCCGGTACCCGCTATCGCGATCTTTATTTGTGCCATGATACCACTATTTTACGGCTGTAAAGTAGTCTATTTTATGCAGGTAAAACATTAAAAGCCTGACGTCAATGTGTAGTAATGGCAATGCCTATTGAAAAGCAGGCAGAAGCAGAAACGCCTGAAATGGAGAGAATCAAAAAGTCACTCACGACTGAAACTTTGTGGCCATGGATACTTGCCTTATTGTCAAGAAAGCCGCGCCACGCTTATGTCTTGAGAAATGAAATCAAGAAAGAATTCGGCTTCCTGCCGGGGACTGTTACTTGCTACAAGGTTCTTTACATCCTTAAAAGCCGCAGGTATGTTGCTGTTAAAAGGGATGGCAGAAAGAAAGTATATTATCTCACGGAAAAAGGCAAACAAGAACTGCTGAAGGCAAGGATGCTTCTGAATCAATTGTCAAGAGAATTGCACGGGTAACGTGATACAATGATAGATATCGTAGGCCTTGTTCATACATTCGGTTACTTGGGCGTTTTTCTGGCGTCGCTGATAGGTTCTGCTACCATTATACTTCCTGTACCGTCTTTCGCACTTGTGATTGCTGCAGGTTCAGAGTTAACGGGTTATGGACTGGGATACGGCATTTACCATGTCAAGAATATCTTCGGAGAAGCTTCGCTTCTCCGAGATTCCAAAAAGCTGCGCTTTTTGAGAAAATTCAATCAAAGAAAAACCAAGAAAGAAAAAAAGGAGCTGGGTGGCTGGAAAAAGACATTCAACCACTGGTTTCACAACCGTCGCTTGGGCTTTGCATTAATTGTAATATTTTCTTTCACCCCGCTCCCTGACGATATCCTTGGACTTTTCTGCGGGGCAACAAAATACGACGTGAAGAAATTTTTCCTTGCAACGCTCATTGGCAAGATAATGCTCGGGCTTGTTCTGGCATATGCCGGTTTGTTGGGGCTTGAATTCCTTGAGCGCTATTTCTAAGAACCTACCACGGCGTCTTCTTTATCTTCGCTTTGTATGCGATATAATTTGTAAGCCAATGTATAGGAGGCGTGAACAGGAATAATGTCAGGATTATGCCCACAGACGGCCTATAGAAAAGACCTGCTGCTAAAATAGATACAGTCAGAAAATCAAGCTGGTCTAAAAGCCAAGCAGGATGACCACGCGGCATTCCCATCCTCCTTTTTATGAAAGCGCCTACAAGGTCGCCAAATATTGCGCCTATACTCAATGCAACGACGATTGGCAGTGTGAAATGTACCAGCCCTAATTCTGGCGGCAGCTGTGATTGATAAGTTATTTGCACTAAGCCCACAAAAATGCCCGCAAGAATTCCGCCTATAGTGCCCTCAAAAGTCTTGCCGTTTCCAAGAACCCTTTGTTTGCCTAGTTTTTTCCGGAAGTCCAGAGGTTTTTTACCTCGCACAACAGGCGGGAAGCCATTGGCCACATAAGCCGGCGCTATGAACCATAGTGCCTGAAGAAGGAGAAGCAAAACCATGGAATCACTATCTTATCACTTCGTAATCCAGCATATGGGCCTTTTTGTAGAAGTTTTTCCTGCGGAGCACATAGCTGAGATAAATCTTTGAGTACTTCTTAATTAATTCCCATCCGCCCCATTTATTCATCCTTCTTGTTGACGTAAACACACAGGTATTCTTAGAAAACATAAAATGCCCTTGTTTACCTATACGCAAAGCAAGGTCGTGGTCTTCCATCACTCGCATGTTCTCATTGAAACCTCCAATTTTATCAAAGACTTCTTTTTTGACAGCTATTACTATGCCTGGCGCATGGGGTTTTTTCATATATTTTGTAAGGAATTCAATGATATTGTTGCTCATGTTGTATAGGATCTGCTCCTTCCAGCTCGGCGAGAAGCCGTAGATCAGGCATGTCCAACCAACTAACTTCTTGTCTTTGGTGAAATCCTTTTCAATAGTTTCCAGAAGATTATGATAAACTATAGTGTCGGCATCTATGAAAAGAAGTACTTCTCCTGTGGAGGCCTTTGCGCCTGCATTCCTGCCGTAAGAGGCGGCCCCGCGCTTGGAATAAACAGTCCTGCAGCCGTATTTTTTTGCTATTTTAACCGTGGCATCTTCAGAATGCGCGTCAGCTATGATTATCTCATGCGGTTTCTGCTTTACTATGTGGAACAGCGTGCCATCAATGTACCTGCCTTCGTTCAATGTAGGAATTATCACGGAGATCTTCACATCCTTCGGCATAGTCTATTATAATTTTCTTCGGGTTTAAAAACTGATAGTACTTGCTCCAGCTGCGCAAAACAATTTTAAACACCGGATAAAGTAATAATGATGAAAATCTTATACGCCCTCAAGAATACCAGATTTGTCGACGCCCTGGCACTAATGCCAGTAACAGTTTTTACATTCATTTTCGCCTCAAAGTTTTTTAACATGGCATATAACATTGACACTCTTATAAAAATATTATTAGTGATGATTCTCTACCTTTTCTATGCGCTCAGCATAAACAATTATTTCGACTGGAAAAATGACAAGATTAATGAAGAAAAGATAAAGAAAAACCCTATCGCGGCTGGAAAACTGACGAAAAAAGAAGGTTTATTCATATCGGCATCCATGGCTGTTCTTTCTGTTATACTTACTTCATTTTGGTTTCCATCTGTGATATCATGGTATCTTTTATTTGCTGTAAACGCTTTTCTGTATTCATATAAATTCAAGCCTATTCCTGTAATCGACTTGATTTCACATGGAATTTACGTGGCTGCTCTGTTTTTATTTCCTGCTGCAGTTCTCGGATTAAGTTATTTCATTATTGTAAGCGGATTCTTATTGATTTTCTTTATTTCAACAACTATTCAACTCCAGAATGAAATAGCTGATTACAAAGCAGATAAGCAGTCTGCACTCAAAACAACAGCAGTGAAATATGGAACAGGATTAACGAAGAAACTTTATTATATTTCGAATATAATTTGCATTATTTCTATTGTAATTCTTTCTATTGAATTAAAAAATCAGACGGTGTTAGTATTTACGCCATTAGTTATTCTAACTTTGTTACGGTTCGATGTCCGGGCCATAAAAGCGAATATCGATAAGGTATTCTTCCCATACATTTTATTCTCAATATTTATTATTTTCTTTTTCTGATGCCCCCGCCGGGAATTTCGTGCCGTTGCGGAAGCTGATTTCCGCAAGCGCTTTGCACGTTTATCATGTGCAAAGGGCTTTTCGAACCCGGGTCACAAGCTGTTTGCAAATTGCGGAAGCTGATTTCCGCAAGCGCTTTGCACGTTTATCATGTGCAAAGGGCTTTCCGCAAGCTCGCATTCTTTCTGGTTTACTTTCCGCAAGCGCTTTTGTCGTTTACTTGCACAAAATGGCTTATCCAGACTAAACTACAGGGGCCCAACAAGCATATCTTTAGAAATTTAAGTTGTGGTTATTTAAGTATTCCACCTTAATTAGGAAAACGGTAATTATGCGATGTACAACATGCCATGATACTCTGATCTCGGAGAACAATTTCACACAGTTTTCCTGCCCTTCCTGCATGAAGAACGGGATTGTCCGCTGCGAAAACTGCAGGCGGAAGAGCAATATCTACCGCTGCACCTGCGGTTTTGAGGGGCCTTGACATGCAGGAATACGAAAAATTTCCAGGGCATACAGACAGGCTTGAAAGGGCACTTGGCTTTGTTGGAGCTTTGACAGGGGCGGTAGCGGGGTTTTATGCAGCGCGCCGCGGAATCAGCCCGCCAGTGGATTTTCAGTATCATGCACTATCTGCAGCGGCAACGGCCGTTTTTACATTTTATGGCTACGAAGCAGGCAGGTTTGCAGGCATAGTCGCAGGCGAGGGATTTAGAGCATTCAGGGGTCCTGAATAAAATGGGACAAGTTGCTATTACACTGAAAGTAATGCCTGAATCGCCTGAAGTGGATATAGGAAGATTGAAAGAGGATATAAGAAACAGCGTTGATGTCAAGGAAATCAGGGAAGAGCCAATAGGCTTCGGGCTTGTTGCATTGAAAGTCCTCATCGTGCTTCAGGATTCAACCGGCGGCACGGACATGATAGAGAAGTTGATTTCAGAAATAAGCGGCGTTGCAAGCGTCAACACGGAAGACGTTACATTGCTGTAAGAAATATTCTATTAATATTTTTAATTAGGAGAGAAGGTTGATAAGGAAGAGAACCTAGGTTCTCGACTTATTCCCTTTTGGGAATTTCTACTTTTGCCAGCTCATCAACATATTGCTGCAGCCTGTCCAGTTCTTTCTTCAGTTTCTGTACGGCATCCGTGCCGTCTTCTTCGGTATACTTCTCAATCTCGAATTTTGTTGTGATTATTTCTTTCTGCAATTTGAGCAGCAGCGCGTTCCTCAGGCCTTCAAGCAAGTCTCCATCGAGCCTGACATAGAGTTTCCTGTCGCCGGCATTCTTTATTTTTCTTATCATGCCAACGAGCTCCAGAAGATCCAAAGACAGCGAAATGGCTGCAGGCGAGTAGCCGGTGCTTTCGCTGAGTTCCTGCAGTGAGACGGGGTTGTTGTTTACAAGCAGCGCAGCTATGATCCTGCCATGAACCTCGCTGTAACCCAGCGACGTTGCAATCGAAGAGAATGTCGTGAATATCTTTTCCTGAACGCTGTTATCCATGAGTCTACTTGCCCATGAATGTTTTAAAGTGTTGGAACAAATAGTTATGTAGGTTAATCTGAACCGGGGAAGGAATATGGGCATACAATTAACAAGCCTAGTAGAAGGCAGCGAAATAACGCTAGAGGATCTTTTCGGCAAGAAGATCGCAATAGATTCATTCAACTGGCTTTACCAGTTCCTTTCCATTATAAGGCAGGCAGACGGCGCTCCTTTGATGGACTCCAGGGGACGCACGACATCGCATCTTTCTGGTCTATATTATAGGACTATCAAGCTGCTTGAAGCAGGTGTATATCCTGTCTATGTTTTTGACGGCGAGCCGCCTGAATTCAAGAAAAAGACAACAGAGCAGCGCCGCAACGTGAGAGCAGAAGCCATGAAAGAATGGACGAAAGCCCTCGAACGCAAGGACTACGTATCGGCAAAGAAATATGCACAGCGCGCTGTAACGCTTACCGGTGAAATGATAGAGCAAAGCAAGGAACTGCTTGAAGCATTGGGGGTGCCTGCACTGCAAGCACCCGGCGAAGGCGAGGCCATGTGCTCAACCATGGCGAAGCAAGGCGACGTTTATGCAGTTGCCACGCAGGACTACGATTCCCTGCTTTTTGGAGCGCCTTATCTTGTCAGGAACCTATCCATTACCGGCAGAAAGAAGCGCGGGAGCGAATATGTCATCGTCAAACCGGAGATGCTTGTGCTCAATGACATCCTGGAGAAACTCGGAATAAACAGGAACCAGCTCATAATCATCGGCATGCTCATAGGCACCGACTACAACCCGGGAGGCGTAGCAGGCTTCGGTCCAAAGCGCGCGCTGGAGATTGTAAAAGAAAAGCAGAGCCTTAGGGAAGTTCTGAAAGAAGTCTCGTGGGAATCCGAAGTGCCTGCAGAAGACATATACAATTTCTTCAGGACCCCGCAGGAAGCCGGGTACAACATAAAATTCGGCGAAATCGATGAAGAGAAGATAAAGAAGATAATGTGCGACGAGCACGATTTCTCGGAAGAGCGCGTCATGAGCGGCTTAAAGAAGCTGATCGAAGCAAAATCAAAGGACCAGAAAAGCCTCAGCAAGTGGTTCTAGACTGCACAGCCGCATGAGCGTGCACAACCAGTCAGGTCTTGAAAAGCTAGGCTGGAACTTCCTGTTCTAGTGGCTACTCCTTTACCAAGTTTTTGATAGCATAATTGGTTCATTGAATAAGATTCAGGTCCGGAATCTCCTGGGCCTTGGTAAAGAGAACTTACACGACTAATTGAATCAGGATTACAATTCCATGAAGCCCTCAGCTGATTGCATGCACCATCAAACGCTTTGTTGAATTCGATGTCTCCTAACCCACGGGTGAAAAAGCCTCCAAAGAAGCCTACAACTACAACGAGCACGAGCACTGCAATGGCAACTATGACAATCATGTTTATTGGAAGATCCATGCCCTTCATTAAACCACTAATTAACATTGTTGGAAGCGGTATATAAAGTTTAAGTCAAGCTGCGACAAAAAATACAGCATGTCCAAGGGAATGTCTCTGGCGCTCGAGACAATAATTATACTCATACTCTCACTTACAGTATTCACGGCGCTCACTTATTTCTTCAATCTTCAGTTTGGCAGGGGCCAGACAACAGTGGATTTGCTGAACGGCCAGCGCGAATGGTGCGGCGCTTACCTGCGGCAGGATAACAAGTGCATACAAACGGGCTACGATTCTGTGAAATCCTCGAAAGAAGGACAGGAAACACTGAAAAGGCTTACGTTTTATTGCGGGAGAATCCAAGGATATCCGAATTGCCAACCCCTCTGCAGCACCGTTGGCGATTCAAGCCAGTGCAAGATAGTAGCTGAAAAAGATTGCGTCTTTGACTGCTGCACATTGTATTGTCCTGCAGGCACAAGACCAAAAGCCCCTGCTGCAAAATGATTAAACAGCGCGCAAGTCTTTTTGATTTTGTCTAGGTTGTTATCCCGCCAGCCGTGCATTTCCAGAAGCCGTCCGGCATGTTATTGCCAACGCCTATTATATTCTGCCGCGGCAGGTTAGGTATCTGCAGGTCTCCGCAGGAATACAGGATACCCTGGAAGCACATGAGCTGCCTCTTTGAAGGCTCCCAGTTGAATATGCGCTGCAGCTTATTGTTGTTATTTCTCATCTGTATCGCCTCCAATACGCCCTTCTCTGTGCAGTCTATTGCAGGCACGTAGTCCTCTGCCTTAAGCTGCAGCTCGGGCTGCCTTTTCTCGAATTTATTCTCGTTCACGTTGTGAAAATAGTACTGGCCTTTGTCCCTGATAGTTATTGTAATGTCGTAGTGGAAAATCAGTCCTGTGCCCCGGAGCATCATTCCCGCACCCTGCGGCGGCGATATCAGCTCTTGTTTGCTGAAACTCACAATTATATCAGAATTCTTCAGGTAAGTGCCCCTGAAGCTGAAAAGATTCCTCCACATCGCTATTGTCGATATTATGGTCCTCTGTTTGTCTATATATTCCGGCCAGCTGTTTGTTACAGGCAGGCTGAAAGTTTCTGTGGCGAAAATATCCTGAAATTTCAGCGAATAAATGTAGCCTATATTGCTGAGTTCTTCCTTTGTGGCAGGATCGACAAGAAACTGAATAAAAGCCGTTGAGTAGTCAAGAAGGCTGCCGACGGGGATATCGACAGTCACAGGCGCCGCGCCCTGATAAACTATCTGCCTTGCGACGTCAACCATCCTTCCAAGCTCAACATCTATCGATGATACGTTTTTTGTTATCGTGCTGGCACAGCTGATGCTGTTTGCGCATCCGCCTGAAGAAACTTCCAATGCATAAGATGTCGTGCTTACAATCTTTTCATCCTCCGCCTTCACGCTGGACCTGACATCCCTTACATCAACGTCAAGATTGTTAGCCTTGATGCTTGCTCCTTTCGAAAACTCAGCCATCTTTTTGTTAAGCACCTCTTCAAGGTGATTTCTGTCAGGCCCGCAGATCATGGGTGTCGTTTCCTTGTTGTATTTCTGCCCGTCTTCAGGCACAAGCATCGCCCCCGCCTTGTTTGTTTTTGCATTTGCAATGGGCGTTCTGAGCCAGTATTTTTCGCCTATGAGAAGGTTTCTCCCGGCTGGATCAAAACCACATTCAATGCTTGTATCTCCTGTATAAAACACAGATTGTATCGTTGACAGCCGCCATGTCTCTGCAAGGCTTTTATTGGCGAGGAAGAATGTGTTCTTGACATTGAACAGTTCAGTTTCTTCAAGCACTATCTTCTGCGTTTTCAGGCTGTTCGAAAAAGCGCTGGCAACAAGAAAAGAAAATATAAGCACGACTGTAACTATCATCACAATCCTGCTTATCGTGTCCCCTGCGCCTTTCATTTTTAACACCTATGTCCTTGACACGCCGACAGTTATCTGGCCGACTTTCTCTCCTTTGTAAACAAGCGGCATTTCTGCATTGCTTGCTATGCCTATGTCAATCGGGTCTGTGTATTTGCAGCATACTTCAGTGACCCTGCACTGCCCGTTGTCATTTATCACCTGCCTCCCTTCGCCGCACGAAAGCGAAGGCGCAAGAGCCCCTACAGGCGCACTGGTGCACACGCCATCAATATTTGCGCCGCATTTCTTCGCATCCGGGTTTACAGCAAAAGAGCAGCATACCCGGTCTCTTGGGCATGTCGATCTGTCTGATAGCTGTTCTCTGCCCTCGCCGCAAGGATTACTGCCCCTGCCTGCAGACGCTGTGCACATGCCTTTTCCCTCGCCGCATGTAGTCACAAAGTTGTTAGCCGTGAAAATATTGTTTTCACCTTTCCCTATCGCAACCTGATATGATTTCAAACCGTAGATATTCAGGAAGTCTGCCAAAGGCGGCGGAATGTTTTGCGAATTTGATTTTGTGAGCGCACCAGTTATGGAAGCCTCAAGTGCATTTTCAAGAAAGCTCCTGTCGTTGGGCTTGAATGATGTCAGGCTTTCTATAACCGAATAGGGCCTGTTGTTTATGCCGATGAGCTGGAATGTATTTTCGCCGCCATATAGCTGGTAAACCTGAAAAAATATCATTGTGGTAAAGGCTGCAGTAATTACAGCTACCATTATAAGTGACAGAATTACCGTCTGGGTTATTGCTGAAACGTCTCCTTTCATTTTCAAATCCCTCATGACTTTATTGCAATGAATGTAGTCTTCTAATACAACGACCTTCAGGTCGTTTATAATGCTACATTCTTGCAAATCTGCAAAGAAGCCTGCTTCTTTGAGACTCCGGAGAGTTTTGCTCTCCGAGAGAATACTGCGGTCTTCAGACCGCAGATATTCATTCGATGCAAAACAGCACCGATCGAACCTCTCCTTTCTTTGCTATGATGCCCGGATTTATTTTTATTGCTTGACATGATGTTTGTGACTTCACCGGATAAGCTTTCAATGTAGTTGCTGAATTTTGTTGCTGTGTGTAATTCAGGAACGTATTCTCAAAGAAAACATCAGGAAGATACCTGCATTCTGTCATCGTTCTGCCGAAAGCCGCCTGTCTGCTCGACGTGCACATGAATTTCCTTTCTCCAAGCATTTCCTTCCTGTAAAGAGCAAACGTGCAGTCGCGAAAATCAGAAATCTCACTCTTGTCGGTAATAAGAAGCTCGCATGGTATTTCAGTTTTTTGTATCTCGCCGAGCTTGTACGCCTTCTCAGCCATGCAGGACACTCTTGTGAACAGGTTGTCGTAAACAGTCAGCGTAACCATTGCAGGCTGTATGCCGTTCTTTGAAACAGCAGCAGGATACTCCTGCGATACTGTCAATCCGTCTGTGAATATTTCCGGCTGGTATCCAAAAGACCATTCTTCATCTTTTGTCTTCACCTGAATGAAGTATCCGGCCCCGCAATGCCGCACAGGCTCCTCCAACTGTGAGCCTTTCCTGCCATCAAGCTCTTTTGCGACAAACACAGCGCGCGGCACGACAAGGTTCGAAGTAAATATGTTGTCAGCAATCTCCGCATTTGTTCTTATCAGCGAATCTGTCTGGACAACAGGCCTGGTGCTTACAAAGAGCGACACTAATATCAGTATTGTACCCAGCGTTATCAGCATGCTGAATATAAATGCAAACTGCTCCCCGGGAGACATTATCTTCTCGCCCATCAGTTGCACCTTCTTTCCCGTTCATCAATGAATATCCTGTCGCCGCAGCGCTTGATGTAGAAAACCCTGTCCTCTCCCTTGATGCACAATATTTTCTTGTCTTCGACCACCATGTGGCTTATGGTTTCCCTCAATATGCTGTTTTTGTTTTGTGTGAGATTGATCACCCCATTAGTTACCGTAAGCTCGCACTCGCCTTTCGGCAGAAAAAATTTGTGCGATGTGCCTGAAGGCGACGCTTGCATGACATTTATCAGGCCTGCCATCTGCTCTGTCTGCACAAAAAGGGTTCTTTTTATGTACTCATCCAGAGAACCGGCGATTGCAGGCGCGAAAGCGCCAAGCATGATCAGCGTAAGCATGAGAATTATTATTGTCTTTGATATTATGAAACCTTTCATATGGAGAATATTGTCAAGGCAGTATATAATTATCCTCAGAGACATTGAAAGCTGCTGTCTTTTCTGCAAAGGACTTTTAATCTCTAAGGTGGCTGTGGACCGGAACCACCGGGAGCTGGTGTGCTTGGTTGCTGCGGTTTGATTCTCTCGCCGCTTCCGGGCCAGCTCCATGTGTATCTGCGTTCAAGGAAATCCTTTATGGCACCTAAGCTGAGTTCTGGCGAAGCGCTTGGCTTGAGTGCAATTGCCGGCGTGCTGTCTATGTACAGAGCAGAATCCTTCACTGGCGTGAAGCCAAAAATGCTTGCAACTGTCTGCGTTTCCCAATTACTTAGGCTTTCAAAGAATCCATTATTGAAACCCTTTGTCGGATCAGCTGTCCAGCAGAAGCCTTCTGGCGTGTTTTTCACTTTGACCTTGAGGCAATCGCCTTGCGGCCCCGGCACGGTGAGATTCTGGACGCCGTCTATGTTTTCTATGCACTGATAATGGTCGCCTGCCTTCACATACTGCCTTTCTCCCCTGTTGTTGGCTGTAACTTCGTACAGCGGATAGGACATCCATTTGTTGCACAAAGTCTGGCAGCTGACTTTTTGTATTTCAATGCCCTGTGCGATGCACGGCGAGGCAAGATAGAAATCCGACGATTTGTAAGACAGGAAGAAGCTGAGATATTTTCCCAACGCATAGCCAGCAGTTGCTGTTGCTGCTGTCAATCCCACAGAAGCCGCCAGGCTGATTATAGCTGTCTTAATGGGATTTGTTACGCTGAATACTATTCCTCTTGCTAAGGCTAATCCTGCAGCTTTCGCTGCGCCGCCAGCGGTGACTGCGATAGCTCCAGGACCAGCTGCAGCCGCTCCGCCAACTATAATAGCCGCTCCACCAATCGCAATAGTATTGCCCGCCAGTAAATTTCTTGCATCGTATTCGAGCTGCACATATTTTATGTTATCACATGATTGCGGAAGCTTGAGCCTTTCAACGCCATCGGCTGTCTTCAGGCATAATGAATTATCGCCGCAGCTCCTGTATTTCAGTGATGTCTTCTCGAGCGCCGTCAGCAGCACGTAGCTGGAAAATTCAAATGTGTTGTCGCCCTCCTTGGCTTTTGTATCAGTATTTTCAGTTTCAAGACGTTTCCACTCGCCTGATCGGCTTATCTTTGCTGCAGCAAACTGTCTTGGATCTTCATTGGGTATTGGATTCAATTGACTGTTCAAGATAATGTTATTTACAACGACAGAAAGCGGTACTGTAGTGCTGGAAGATTTTATTCCTTTCTTGTCTGCTGCTTCTTTTACCAGTGTAACAAAACTTCTCTCGCCTTTGTACTCTTCTCTCTCAAAGTCGATATAATTTATAGGGCCGTCGTCCGATCCTGCTCGCTTCGAGTAATCAAAGGGAGCAATGATGCGATAATCGAAATCATGATAGACTTCCCATCCTACTGCTTCGCCAACAGGGAACGCTTCGTAATACAGCACGTATTTGGGATCTGCAGTGAGCTTTATGTAAGTCCTTGCCAGGAAGCCTGGCACATCAACAAGCCTGTGGGCTGCCGTAGGGTACGGCGTATTCTGCGGGAAAGAAAGCCTGTCTATCCTCACGCTTCCGCTTCCCGTAGCAAGCAGCGAGCAGGCTTCTCCCATCTTGCTGCGCAGCAATTCTGCGTTGAGGCGGACAACGCCCTGCTCGTTTGAGCCAAAAGCTGAAAAGACGCTCGTCAGCAGCAGCAGGAAGAAAAGTAGCATGAGAACCATGATGAGTATTTCGCTAAGCTGCGGAATGGCGGCCCCTTTTTTCATAGATCTTCCTCTAATGAAATCTATGTTCAGGTCGGGTATAAAAGAAGCTGAGGATCAGAATGGCAAATCATTTCGTTATCGGAAACCATCAGTTTTAGCTGATGGAGGAGACGATAGCGAAAGACATCCACAAAAAAACCAGCAACTTTAGTTGCTGGTAACATAGAGGATTTCATTTCGCGCCTATGTTTGAAAGGAAGTCGCTTACAGCTTTCGGGAACGAGGGAAAGATATTCTGGGCGAAAGTTATGAGAGCGAGCAGCACTATGACCATGAGTATTATAGAAATAATCAGGTATTCAATTCTCATTCCAGGCACCAGCAAAATATCTTATTGGATTTATCTCCGGTTCATCATAAATAGGTTAAGAGCTATCGGAAAAAAGAGCCCATGAAGCCGCCGATTATCGAAATTATGTTTTCTGCAGAGCCTTTATTGACAAAGAGAAGCGATATAGAAAATACAATAGCCACAATAACTATTATTAAAGCAAATAGTATATTCAGCGGAATTCCTAGTATCGTTTCCGGCATGTTATGCACCTAGCATGTAAACTCTTTCTGTGTGAGAACATTTATGTCTGGATTATTACAACTTTCTGTTTGGCAGTTCTTGATCACGGCTGCCCTGTATCTTCCCAGCCCCTTTTCACAGCCCTCGGAAAAGTCTATTATCTGGAATTCTCCTGCCTTTAGTGTTAAATCTCTTGTCTCTTGGACAAGCGGAATCTGTGGAAGGCCCGGATTCCCCTTGCAAAACAAAACAGCTTTCACTTTGTCAGTAACTGTCCATTCAGTTACATCAGTATTCTTCACAGTTGCTTTGACGCCACAACGCGTGAGACTTTTCGAAACAGATTCTACTGACAACATTTCCGTTATTCCGCCACCTGTTAATGGAGGTGTTCCAGACGATGTCGTGTCTACACAATCGCCTTCGACAGGAAAGCTTTTTGTCGTCAATACGAACTGTCCGCATTCCTTAGTGAATTCATCAAATGCAGGCTTGCTTTTCACGAGATTGGCGCATTTTTCGTCATCAGCCAGCAGCGCAACAATGTAACTCTGGCCTTTTTTTGGAATGCTTGTCGTGATGATTTCAGACGCGATAGGAACTGTATGGCTTTCTTTGTCTTCCAGTGTAATTTTTCCATCGGCGTTTCTGTAGACTTTTCCGTCGTAAATAAAGACAGGAATAAGCTCCAGTTTCTTGCTCTGGGCAGGCCTTCCTACTTCTGCTGATAGCTTGATAGCAAATGAACCGCCTGAATCTGATTTTGTGCAGGGTTTTCCTGTAATTGGTATTTCAGGAAGCGGCTTCCATTTTTCGAAGACCGTTTTTATGTCCCCGAATGTGCCAGACGCTATAAGAAGAATAATCCCGACTGTCAGCACCATGACTATCACGGCGAATGTAATATTCAGGGCTACCATCTTATCATCTCACAAGAACCCTATCGGCACGCAGCTGCCTGCGTTATAGTTTTCTCTGCTCAGGTTATAAATCTTGGAACCCAGAAACTTATCTCCGCATGCTGCAAAATAGCCCGCCTGCTGCCAGCACGTGCCTGCAGCATCGCCGCGCCAGAAGTTAATTATTGCCGAGTCGCCGTATTCCCAGCCCTGCGACTGTTTGTTGGTTTCTGCAAGGAAACTCATGGGCCTTGAGCCGCAAGTGCCTGACTTATACTCAATCAGCTGCATGTCTACCCGGGAGCCGCATAATACGACCGTTTTCTTGCATAAGCTTTCGTCCTCTTTGCAGCTTGTCAGTGAAGCCCGTGCGGATTCTGTCCGGCATTCAACAACAAAATCTGTATAGCAATTTTCCTGG